>JBAXIU010000026.1:0-19976 GCA_037138215.1 Candidatus Peregrinibacteria bacterium
AACTCCTCCTCATTTTAATTCACTCTGTTGCACTTCGAATTAAAATCTAGGGAAAGTTTAGAACCTAATGCTGATCATCTGAATATTAATGAAAAATCTGGCATGGCTCTTGTAGAGGAATGGTCTCAAATGGTCCTCGATCATGCAATAAAAGGCACAAGCAAGAAATTAATAAGTATGCTTTATTTATTTGCCCCTCTTAATAATCCTCAGGTAAAATCAGAGGTGCCTAGTTTTAACAGAGAGAGCGTAATGGCATTTTTAGTAAAAATTTTCCCACAACAACAGGAGGGTATATCCTAAAGTGGAGTTAAATTCCTACTGCTTCAAACTGGCAGAGTGAACTATTTTTTGCCTTTATAAGAACGAAAAGTACAAGTGATGAAGATCGTGGGCGCGATGGATGAGTCGCGCCCATTACAGGTGCCCGTCATTGCGAGCCTGCGAATCAATCCATGTGTTGTAAAGAGGATTTATGTGGGATCCGTTTTGCAAACTGCTTGTTGTGTTTGTTATTTCCTCGTGCTTGAGCAATTTTCTTTCCTTTTTTTGAGAGTGTCTCACTGTTTTCATACACTAAAAATAAGGTTCAATTTGTAAAATTGAACCAACACAATAAAAAAAGGGCTATCAAATATTGAGAGATTTTAAAACACCAGGAAACAAGGCATTCATTGGTCTAACCGCTTCCGGTTGATGAGGGGTAATGGATAAGACTAAAGCCATATTCATACTAGAACCTTCGTAAATCTCAGATACTTTGTGCTGCTGATCTTCACAGTACTGGCGAAATGATGCTTTCTGAGCAGGTAAAAGTGCACCATACCCATGAAAAACCATACCACCCATCCGATTAGGTTTTAAATGAGCAAATATGTTCGCACATTCTTCTGCAGTAAGCGCATATTCGGCTGCTGTACAATTAAGTGATTCATTCATATTATGCAGTAAAATGATCATCATCTCTGTACTCTGGTCTGTACTCTGGATTCTCAGGTTGCAAAGGAAGTCCAAGATGATGAACCCCCGCTTCTACATCAGAAAAAATACGGTAAGGCAGCGGAGGAACACCCAATCCATGGCTATTTTCAGCAGACTTCTTAACCCCTTCTGAAATCATCATATCTTTGTCAAAAAGCCATTTTTCCCCACTATCAGGGATGGAGTGATTATATTTTTCTCCTGCCATATAATTTTAAAAAAAGTGGGTCGCACTTTGCGCGCAACCCTTTTTTTTGTCAACCATTTTTGGCATAGTAGAGGCAATTTTTTTGCATTTCATGTTTTCTCATCTTCCTGCTGGGTTTTTGTGGGGGGCGTCCACTTTTGGCTTACGGAGTAGCGCCAGTGGAAAACCGGATTTTTCCATCCTTTTTTCCGAAAAGCCCTGTACGGTGGCGTTTGTTTCCACCACAAACCGCTTTTGCGGAGAACCGGTAAAACTCTGCCGCAAACGGTTTGCAACGGGAGAAAAAATACGCGGAGTGGTGGTAAATGTGGGCATTGCCAATGTAAATACTGGCGAAGAAGGCTATCAAAACGCCGAAGAAATTTGTGCTCTTTCGGCCCAAAAACTTGGTATTTCTCCAGAAGAACTTTTTGGCGCTTCTACCGGAGTTATTGGGAAACCTCTTCCCATGGATGCCATTCGCACCGGCATAGCAGAAAAATTCCCGAGTCTTTCCTCGGATCCTAAGCCTTTTACAGAAGGGATTCTTACTACCGATTTAGTGGCAAAAACCGCTAGCAAAGAGCTCTCCAACGGCATAAAAATTTTTGGAACCTGCAAAGGAAGTGGCATGATAGAGCCCAATATGGCAACCATGTTGGCATTTGTTGTTACCGACGCAGCAATAGAAGCCACAGAACTCCAAAAAATGTGGAAACGCGTGGTGGCAAAAACCTTTAATGCCGTCTCCGTGGATGGGGATACTTCTACTTCCGACATGGCGTTTTTATTTGCCAGCGGGGAAAAATCGCTTCTTGGTTCTCCCCTTGATAAGGGGGAGTTAGAGGGGGTTGAGTTTGAATCTGGTCTTTTGGAAGTGTGCACTTCATTGGCAAAACAAATTGCCGCGGATGGTGAGGGCACTACCAAAATGCTGGAGACCCGTGTAAACGGCGCAAAAACAGAAGAGGATGCCAAAAAAATCGCCAAGTCCGTTATTAATTCTAACCTCTGGAAATGTGCCTTGTTTGGAAATGATCCTAACTGGGGACGCATTTTATGCGCCATGGGATATGCTGGTGCGGAATTTGATCCCCAAAAAGTTTCTCTTACCCTGTGTGAAACCCCACTTATGACCCATGGGAAAGTGGAAAATTTTGATGCCAATGCGCTTTCTCAAAAAATCTCGTGCTGCAAGGAGGTGGTTTTGGAAATCTTTCTGTACGAAGGAGATGCACAATTTACCGCGTATGGCTGCGATTTATCGTATAAATATGTAGAGATTAACGCGGAGTACCATACTTAGGGTATGGTACTCCAAAACACCAAGCTCTTTTACTCCGAAACCTTTACCGCTAGCCATACCGTTTCTCCTTCTATTTCGCACTCTGTTCCCTTTTCTACAGCAGAAGAAAGTTCTTTTCGTTCTGCCGTTAAGGTTTCCTCTTCAATTTGTTTCCCAAAAAGAGAAAACGCAGTTTTGAGGTCATCTGACTGGGTATACCACGAAAGCACAATCCGGTCAGAGATTTCAAATCCAGAAGTTTTTCGGAGATCTTGAATATTGCGCACCAGTTCACGGGAGAATCCTTCAATACGGAGCTCCTCGCTTATTTCGGTGTTCAGCAGTACCACCACTCCTTTTTCTGATGCCACAATTCCTCCTTCTTTTCCGGCATATCCCACTTCCATTTCCTCTGGCATAAGCGTCCATTTTTCTGCCACGGTTATTTGTCCGTCTTCATGGACTACCACATTTCCTGATTTTGCCTCTTTTATTATTTCTTGCACCTCTTTTCCATATTTGGGTCCCAACAATCGCGCATTGGGAGAGACTTTAAATTCCGCAATCTCTTCTGGATTTTTTACAAATTCCACGGTTTTGACATTCAATTCCTCGGCAATCACGCTCATTTCTAAGTTTTCAGCAAGAATATGAGGAGGAAGTGCCACTTTTATGAGAGAAAGGGGCTGTCGTACTTTTATTTTCTCTTGCCCACGCAAAGCCAATCCCAAAGAAACAATCGTTCGGGTAGTTCCCATTGTTACTTCCAACTCCGTATCCATAAGATTTTCATCTGCATACACCCAATCTTCTAAATGCACCGATTCTTTCCCCGTCAGGTTTTGGTACATTTCATCACTTAAAAATGGGCATACCGGAGCTAAAAGTTTTGTTACCTGCACTAAAACGCGGTGGAGTACGGTATACGCTTCGTTTTTATCGGTATCGCTTTCGCTTTTCCAAAATCGTCGACGAGACCGGCGAACGAACCAATTCGTCAGATCATCCAAAAATGGGATAATCTCACGGATTCCCTGTACATCAAAGGCATCCAATCGATCGGTTATGTTTTTGGTAACCGTTTGCAAACGAGATAAAATCCATTTGTCCAATGGGTTTTGTAGAGCCGTTGCATGCAACGGCTCTACAAAAGACGGCTCCCACCCATCAATATTTGCGTAGGTCACAAAAAACGAATAGGTGTTCCACAACGGTAAAATGACATTTTTGAGCACTTCTTCCACTCCTTTTTCGGAAAACCGGAGATTTTCTGCTTTTACGGCAGGGGAAGAGAGGAGATAAAACCGCATGGCGTCCGCTCCGTATTTATTAAAAATATGCGCCGGATTGGGATAATTTTTCTTGGATTTACTCATTTTTTGTCCATCTTCTGCCAAAATAATTCCGTTGGTAATCACATTTTTGTAAATATTTTTGCCGTACAAAGCACATCCCAAAACATGAAGCGTATAAAACCAGCCTCGCGTTTGGTCTAGCCCTTCGGCAATAAAATCGGCAGGTTGGTAAGAATTTGGATTTTGGATTTTTTGATTTTCGAGTTGTTTTACCGTTGTATTCGGAAATGATTTTTCCCAATACGAAATTTGTTTTCCTTCTACCGAATCCTGCAAAACTTCTAATGGGCAACCATGCGAAACCATCAGAATCCTTTTCCTAGGATATTGCGCTTGTACTTCCTCAAAAACCTCCAAAACTCTTTTTTGGACCTCCAAAAGGGTTTCTCCTCCTCCAAATTTCTCAGACGGATTATTTTTTAAAACCTCTTTCCGATACTTTTCGCTTACAGAAAGGAGTTGATCATCAAATTCTCCCACATCAATATCTTTCAGTCGTATATCCTGGATAAAAAGAGCATGGGGCGAATGTTTTTGGAAAATTTCTGCGGTTTCTTTTGCCCGTAAAAAAGGAGAAGAAACAATAACATCAAACGCATTTTCATATTTTTTCGCTTCCGCCTCTGCCATTTCTCGCCCTTTTGGGGTTAATGGGTATTTTTTAGCACTTTCCATAGTGCAGGACTCCAATTTTATCGGGAAATTTTTGGCGGATTCTCCATGCCGCATGATGAAAATTTGGGTTTCGTCATTGCGAGTGGAACGAAGCAATCCATCCGTATTTTTTTGGAAATGAATCCCTCGGCTGGCATACGGCATAGCACCACTTTCAAACCAGCAGTCTAAAACCTCGGGGATGCGGCGCATGGTAGAGACGCATTGCAATGAGTCTCTACAAACCGAACATTCCCATACCAAATCATCCACAAAATGCTTGTGGAGGTCGGTAATGGTTTTTCCGGTTTTTTGCTCCAATTCCTCTTTGGTAGAAACTACCTCCGTGTGCCCGCATTCATCACACCGCCAAACAGGAATAGGCGCTCCCCAATAGCGGTTTCGAGAAATTGCCCAGTCTGGTGCGCCTTCCAAAATTTTCCCAAATCGCCCATGTTTTAAATGGTCAGGAATCCACTCGATATTTTCGTTTTCTGCCAGCATGGTGGCTTTAATTTTTGAAACATCCACAAACCAGGTTTTAATTCCGCGGTACATAAGGGCACATTCTGTTCTCCAACAAAACGGATAATCGTGATCCACTTGGTCTTGTTTAAACAAATGCCCAGATTCTTTGAGATGCCGCAAAACCCAGTCGTTTGCGTTGTTTTCTTTGGATCCTTCCACGGTTTCATCGGGGCGAAAATATTTGCCCTGTAGGGGCGTATCACCATACGCCCGCATATCAAAATACCCATTTTCATCAATGGGATTGGGGGAAAGATACGAAATGCCATTTTCGTGGCATACCCGTGCATCTTCTTCTCCAAAATTGGGTGCCAAATGCACAATTCCTGTTCCGTCAGAGTCGGATACGAAATTATCTCCCAGCACTTGAAAGGCATTTTTATGGTCTCCAAAAAAGGGGAAAAGTGGCTCGTAATTGAGACCAATGAGTTCGGAACCTTTAAAAGTTTTTTCATAATACATACTATTAGGATCCTTTTTATCAAAAAGATCACCATAAATTATTAGTGATTCACAACCTTCTCCAAAAAATTTATTTAATAAGTTTTTCGCCAAGATAACTTTAGTAAAACTACCTGTTTTTTCTTTATCGTTTCTTTGTCGTCTCAAAACTTTTCTGCCATCTTTATATATTTTTTCTTCGTATTCAACTTGAACATATTCAATCTCCGGATTTACACACAACGCCAAATTGGATGGTAATGTCCATGGAGTCGTCGTCCAAGCAAGGAGATAGGTATTAACCCCTTCTCCCATTTGTAATTTGTCATTTGTAATTTTAAATTTAACAACCGCTGTTTTGTCTTTAATCTGTTTATAATTCAAGCCCGCTTCAAAGTTAGAAAGAGGGCTTCCCAATTTTGGAGAATACGCTATTACTTTTTCTCCTTCATAAATTAAACCTTTTTCCCAAAGCGCTTTAAAAACGCTCCACACACTTTCCATGTACGGCAAATCCATCGTTCGGTACGAGTTTTGAAAATCTACAAACCGTCCCATGCGTTCCACCGTTGTTTCCCATTCATCCGCACAGCGCATTACAATACTTCGGCACATTTCGTTAAATTTCCCCACCCCCATGGCTTCAATTCCGGGCTTCCCTCCAATGTTTTGTTCTTTTTCTACCTGAAATTCTACGGGAACTCCGTGGCAATCCCATCCAAACTTTCGTTCTACGCGCTTCCCTTTCATGGTTTGGTATCGGGGGATTGCATCTTTTAATGTTCCCGCCAAAATATGTCCATAATGGGGCGTTCCGGTGGCAAACGGAGGACCATCAAAAAATATAAACTCATTTGCTGGGTCTCGCTGATCTACCGACTTTTTAAAAATGTCGTGTTGTTTCCAATACTCCAGCATATTTTCTTCCAGTGCTGGGAAAGATTGTTTGGGGTCTACGGGACGGAAAGATTTGGTCATTTGACGAAGAAAAAAGAAAAAAGAAAAAAGAAAAAGGTAAGATGGAAATACTAAAGACAATCTGAAGGCTTCGGGCCTGAGTGCCAAATAAATGGCGAGACAGATTGTTTTTTTGCCGAAATTTTTAGGATTTTATGGAGGGATTTCATAAAGAAAAATTAACAAACCTCATCAACAATTACCCCATGCTGAATATTTGCTCTACAAGCCCCAAAATCAAATCTAAAACAAACTCCTTTCACCTTTTCTCCTGGATTACTCTGCCTTCGCCCATCGGTAGGGACACATGCGCTTTCACACTGAGAATTATCAGTGCAGACCTTCCCTGCATCTTTTGTAGGGAGGGTACAGGTATCATTTACAGGTGCAATATCGTTCCCTTCCATCCAAACTCCTTTTTGAGCTTCACACTCTTGTTTTGTTTTTGGCACTATCTTTTTTGGAGGAATCTTCACATCCAGCCGAACCTCATTTTTTACGACATTATAATCAAAAAAGTATTCCATTCCATCATTGGAAACAAATCTGACAGGAACCGTGTCTCCTTTTCGTTTCCCAAATGCCCCAAAAGCAAAGACATTCCCATCAATATAAGCTCCCTTTTGATCCGGGAAAAAATGTACAGGCTCTGCGTATGTTTCAGTATTCACCCATAATCGTTTTATAGTGGGATGATTCGTATTATTAAAATCAGCATTTATCCCATACAATACAAGCCCTATATCTTCCGCAAAACATACCTCCACCGATTTCGTAATTTCCTCGTCTCGAAGCACTGCCTTTTTATACCATTCCGCATTTTTATATTTCCCCGGCTTTCCACAGCCATCAAACATTTTTTCCCCTACGGGCAATTCTTCTGTCGACACAACGGTATAGTCTGTCTTCCAAATATTACATCCCAATCCCGCATCTTTTCCCTTTTCACAAGGGAGTTTTTGATCAAGCATCTTTAGAGTGATCTTTTTCTCACTGTTTGGGGGCATAAAAAAATAAGAATTGAGAAAAAGATGACCATCATTTGTTTTTACGGTATTTAAAAATGTTTCATCAACCTTGAGGCACGGCAGAGGGATACCTTTTGGGTTACAATGGATATACAGACCAGAAATGACTTTCTCCTTTTCTTCTTGCTGTGGAGATAGGCTTTCTACTGGTGTTTTTTCAGGCAGAGGAGGAGTAATAGACGGCGAAGGGCTAGATGTGGGAGTTGTGTTTCCTTGTGGGGTGAAAAGTGGAGGTATTGTGATTGAAAACGGAATATCGGAAAGGCTACACCCAGAAAAGGAAAAGAGGAGGAGAAAGAAGAAAAATGAGCGTATAAAAAACGCGTTATCGGCTTTTTTAGTGATGTTTCTAGTGTTCATTGCAGTGATTCTATCGAAAATGTTCATTTGAAGGAGGAAAAAGAACAAGGTAAGATGGAGACAAATTCTGGTCGCCTTTATGGCAGACGCAGTTCAACCCCCTGGTTTTTCCATGGGGGTTCCTTTTTTTATTTTTTATAAAAGTGCTGTATCCACCACTCTTTTACAAATTTTAAGGAAAGCGTGGAAACAAAAAACCCAACTGCGGGTATAATAGCGGTTTGAAAAGGATGAGGAAGTCCGAGTGAAAAAATAAGAAGAGAAAGAACAATATAGGTAATAAAGGTGAGCAAAAACTTGCGTGCAAAACTTATTTCCCATGCTTTATCGGCTTCTACTTTGGCGTTTCGCTGTTTTATAATAAGTATTTCGTCTTCAAGGTTCATATAAAATAAAAGAGGATTCGTTAAAAAACACAAAATAAAACTATTTTGTGTGAGATCCCGCCAGAGGCAAGAGGTACCATCTCACTTTGTAGTGGGTAAATACAAGATTTACCCCTACCTTTATTGTTTTGCATAACGCGCAAAAATTTCCAAAAACGCGGTGGAGTCTACTCTTTTGCTCTTCACAAAAGTTCTTTCCACTCCCCTTTCTCGTTATAAAGAGAGAAAAACGCGGGTGATAACCGCTTATAAGGGATTTTAAAAAATGAAAAAGATCATTTCTGACGCATCTATAATGGCGTTTTGGAAGAAAGAAATCAAATCTCAATTTTCGTGAAATGGTTTTCAGGAGTATAATACTCTTAAAGTTTCGTTTTTTATGCCTGCTGTACTCCTTTGGACTCTTGCGTTTTTGTGCAGTGTTCTCCCCGCCTTGGGATGGCTTTTGATCTGGCGACTAAATGATGAAAAGGAGGCAGAACCCAAAAAAATGGTACTGCTCGCTTTTTTATTTGGGATTCTTTCCGTTCTTCCCTTTTTTTTAGCACGGCATTTTTGGGGAGAGCAGTTGCAGGGCATAGGAGGCTGGGGAGCCATTATCCTGTTTGCGGTTGCGGAGGAATTTGTAAAAGCCTTTGCCCTCATCAGATTGGGGAAGTATTTACGCATTGAATTTACCCAAATGGTGGACGGAATTGTGTATGCCACAGCCCTTGGGCTGGGGTTCGCTTTTGCAGAAAATATACTCTATTTTTCCCTTTCTCTCTCATCTTTTGGGGTTACAAAAGCATTTTGGGCAGTGGTGGTATTTCGAAGTTTGGGGACCATGCTGGCGCACTCTCTTTTTTCCGGTATTTTTGGATTTTTTTGGGGCTACGCTTTCGTTTCAAAAAATATCACGCCCCATCACCAGTATTCTGTTGTACGGTTTTGGAAAGTACTCCACGAGTCGCTTCGATTCCACATTATTTTTTCTCATATCCTTCAGGCTCGCCCTTCGCTCCATGGACACGAAAAATTAGATCTTCTCCGAGAGGCGTTTCGTCTGGTGGTTATCCTGCACATCTTTTTTAATGCGGCGCTCCAATTTTCTTTTTTATGGCATCCCCTTACGGTACTTATTGTTCCCCTTCTGATGGGCGGATTTTTCTTTCTCTCTCAACGATTCTTACAGAAACGAAATATTGATATTTTTCATCCGCTATAAATCGCATTTTTTGAGCGATTCCCGTATGCTTTCTCTGATTTTTTTATTTCCCCATGGCTTCTCTCTATTGTGACGGCGCATCTCGTGGAAATCCCGGACTGGCATCTGCAGGATTTTGGGCAGAAGAAAACGGGGAAACCATTTTTGCCGAAGGCGTATTTTTAGGAGAAACCACCAATAATGTAGCGGAATGGACAGGGCTTTTACTCGGCTTACAAGAAGCAAAAAAACGGGGGATTCCCAGTATCGATGTTTTTTTAGATTCCGAACTGGTAGTAAAGCAAATGCAAGGAATTTATCGGGTAAAAAACGAAAAACTCCTCCCTATTTTTGGGGAAGTATTAAAAGTTATGAAAGCCTTTGAAAGCGTAAAATTTACCCATATCCCACGGGCAAAAAATTCCAAGGCAGACGCGTTGGCCAATAAAGCCTTGGATGAACGGTAAATGGCGTGCCATTGGCACGCCCCTACGAAACCACATCTAAATAACATTTTTCGCATAACACCTTTTCCGGACGATCTGGAGAATAGGTGGTTTCTATTGCCGTGCCACAATTCCCACAGGTTCGTTTCCAGAGCTTCCGAGGGTTTCTCAGCTTCATGCGGTCTGCATGGCGAATATCTGGATGACGATGTGGAATTGAGAGATTCATCTTTCGGTAAAACTCGAGTTCTGGTTTTTGGATAATAAACAGTTTCCCACTTTCTTCACAGGTTAAAGCCCAATTCAGAACATCATTGGGGATTTTGGAAATATCATCCGGAAGATTTTTCATCATTTCTGTGGTAATCACCTTTTCTACTGTTGGGGTTGGGGATTCGTAATCGGACCAATTGAATTTTTCGTATTGTACGGGCGTATGATTATACGCCCCTACAGATTTATCTATTTTTGCATTCCATTTTTCCACCACCTCTCTCGTCATCGGAAAATACTCCTGTGCCACGGTTTCATTGTATCCAAAGGGTGATAACGCCGGTGGGAAAAATTCTCCCCATTCTCCCGTTTGCTTCATATGTTCTATAATCTTTGGCACCAATTCTTCGTACTGTTCTTTGGTGTATTGGCGGTTCAGGATACAGTACTGTTTTCGTTTAAGTCCCACACAACCAAAAAGGTTATTGGAGAAAAAACACTCATCACAATAATAAGAATCTTTCATATCCCAAGAATGGAGCATAAACGCGGTATGGTAATTATTTACCGCACTCATACTGTTCCACACTAATTCTGATTTTAGGGAATAATGAATATCTTGGCAGTCTTTTGCCCCCATAGGAAGAGGATATGCAAATGCACAGTCTTCCAGATCGGTGGCATCGAAACAGTTTTTGGAATTTTTACAGTTTTGGAGGTGGTCCCCGGTACAATTTTCACAGTTGATATTGTGATGCGCTCTATAAGGGAGTGTACTAAAAAATTCTTGTACTTTTTGGGAAAATGAGCCCCTTCCCGAAGTGGTTTTTAAGATATTTTTCACCCGCGCAAATTCTTCATCTGAGACGGGACGATTGAAAATATATTTCTTCTTATTAACCAGGTTTTTACACCCCAAACAGTCATGGCATCCTCTACAATCAACACAAAACTCAAGCCCACTTCCATTTTCACAATCTTGGCAATTTCGAGAATCAAAAAGGTTGACGCTGTGTAAACACTGGTAAGACAGCTCTAATCCGGTGCAAAAAGAACAATCTAAGCAATCTCGTGATTTATTTGCCTGCAGAGAGTAGTGAACATCTTCAGACTCGACACACGAAATACCAAAATAACAATTTCGAGAGTAGACCGCATACGGAGAATACTCACAATTTTCGCAGTGTGTCACCATCATGCTCATTTTAGGGACCTTTTTCTCCAGTTCTGCAAATTGCTCAAAAAAACTCTTTCCAAAATCAAAGTTTTGATCTTCGGAAAGAGCATCCCATTCATCTGACCACCATTTCGTAATACCTAAAATTTTTCGTTCACTCCGAGGGGAATAAAAGGTTACCACCGAATCCCCCGTGAGATCACATTTTCCGCGATATAATTTTTTTTCATTCCGAAACGAATATCTCCTTTGTTGCCGACATTCTGGGCACAACGAAGGCTCTGGAATAGCGTATTTTACTCCGTTAAAAACCGGAGAAACCTTGTCATAAAAAGCTCTATCTGCTTCTGTTACCTCAAATCCAGCAGAACAGTGGTGACAGGTTTTCATAGAAGAAAAGAAAAATATCCTTTTTTTGTTATCCCTATTCCATAATCGTTGCTAAAACACTCTGCATATCGTCCTCTAAAATGTTCGGAAAATTAGCAATGCGGAAAGAGGTTTCTTTTATTTTTCCATATCCTTTTCCCAAAGCAAAGCCTTTTTCCTTGGCTTTTTCATGGGCTTTTTTAATATCTTCCTCTGTTCCAGAAATACAAAAAACGGTGTCAGAAACACTTTCAACCGACTCCGGCACGAGTGAAAATTTTTGTTGCCGTGCGAGTATCTCCCAAAAGAGTTCTTTTTTTCGGAGTGTTTCTTGCTCCCGTGCGGCTATTCCACCCGCGCTATTCCACCGTTTACACTGCTGTGCCAAAAGATAAATCGCCAAAACATTGGGAGTCTCTACTGTCTGAAAGTTTTTCTCCATACTTTTGTGGAGGATCGGAAACGAAAAACATCCTCCCAAATTTTTCCCTTTTTCGAGGAGTTTTTGAGATTTTTCCAGTGCACGAGGAGAGAGAATAATAATCCCCAACCCAGCGGGAAGCCCAAAACATTTTTGAACCGAAAAAAGCCATACATCCGCCGCTTCCAGAGGAATATGTTTTCCTCCTGCAATGGAAGTAATATCGCCCACCAAAAGTTTTTCAGGATGTCTTTTCCGCATTCCCCATATCTCTTCGTTCTGAATCATTACTCCGGTACTGGTTTCGTTAATGGTAAGGGTTATGAGTTCGGCTTCTTCGGGAATCTCTGTACTAAAAAATGCGTTTTTTTGTCCATACGCTACGGTATTGTGGAGGCTTTTTTTGCCGAGGAGTTCGGAAACCTCTGCAAATTTATGAGAAAATGCCCCGTTTACAAAGTGAAAAGAAGTTTCTTCCACCAAATTCGCAATGGTGCGCGACATGGCTTCTGTAGCTGAGCTCGTATAAAAAACAGAATATTCTGCAGGGATTTTTAAAAAATCTCTTAACCCCGTAATACATTCTCCACTGATAGTGGAGAATTGCGCACTCCGATGAGAAATTTCTCCAATTCGGTGCGTCATGGCGTTTTCAATATCTTGCCGTGTGGCGTTGGATATTTGAGATGGTCCCGGATTAAGTGTTTTTTCGAATGGTGCGTTCATAATGAAAAATTTGAAAAGAATTGTAGAGGTTGTGGGCAATAATATAAAAGATGGGTCCTAATGCTATGGCGGGCGTATAAAAATGGAGTGCCACCCAAGTAACCAGGAGTGTATTTTTTTGCCCCAAAGACTGGCTCATTTCCCGAGAATACTGCACTCCTCCTGCCTTTTTTCCCATAAAAAAGTGCACAAAACAGAGGAAAAACGCAAGCCCAGCAGGAGCCAAAAGCGTACTGAGAAGAGAATTTTTTTCCAGTGCCCATAAATAAGCGGAAGTTTTTGCCATTGCCAATAAGACTGCTATTCCCCAAATCCAAAAACTCCATCTGGAAATTTTTTTATGCCGTTCAACAAACGCCGGAAAGAAAAATCGTATTCCTTGTGCCAGCACGAGGGGGAGCAAAATCACTTCCCCAATATTAATTCCCATCTCTACCAGAGAAATTCCCTCTGTTTGGAATAAAAAGAAGAGGAGAAACGGCATGAGAAGTGTGCAGGTGAGGGTGGAGAGCAGTAGAGATGCCGTAATAAAGGCAATATCTCCCCCCAACATGGCAATAACCGCGGGTGCCGCAGATGCCGTAGGAGCAATACTCACCAAAAAAGCGGTAATTCCTATATCGCGCGAGAAAAAGGAAAAAAGGACGCCAGCCCCTACTCCCAAAAGAACATTGAGGAGGACCACTAAAAATATTTTTTTCTCATGAAAAACAGAGAAAGAAAACGAAAACTGAAGGAAGGAAAGAAAAAGAAGCAGGGAAAGCAGTGGGGAAATGAGCCACGAAAATGCTCCAAAAGACGGGAGAAGAATCCCGAGAATAATAGTAAAAGGGAGGTAAAAAGAGCGAAAAGACATAAAGGATTAAATTATAAAAATGTTTTTATATTTTTGTTTTTTAACTTATTCAAATCCTCATTTGTCAAGAGACTTCTAGGATGCTTTTTACCAAAAATTTTTTGCTCGATTTTTAGAGCCTGTTCATAAAATTCAATGGCTTTAATGTAGTCTTTTAGAGTCTTATAGACATCTCCTAAGTTTTTATAAGTTGTAGCAGTACTAGGATAGTTTTCTCGAAAAGTATTTTTTTCAATTTTTAGAGCTTTTTTATAATATTTAATAGCCTCATAATGCTCTCCAAGGAGATCATATATTACCCCCAAATTATTATAGCGAATGGCAATTTTAGAATGTGATTCCCCATACGATTCTTTATCTATTTGTAATGCTTTTTCAATACATACCATTGCCTCATAATACATATTCTTAGAAGTGTATACTGTTCCAATATTGTTGTAGTAAGAAGAAAGGTTAATACAATTATCGTTATGAAATTCTTTGTTAATTTGCAGTGCTTTTTTTAAATATTCAATTGCTTTATCGTTCTCACCTTTGGTCTTATATGCCATACCAAGATTATTGTAGTAAACGGAAAGGCTACAACAGTCTTTATTACATGATTTTTCGCTCATCTTTAATACTTTTTCAAAAACTTTAATCGCTTTTTCATAATTTCCTCTATCTTGAAAGAGCATTCCATAATCATTCCAATAACGATTATTCTCTTTGTCGAGATTAATAGCTTTTTCGTACTGTTTTCTTGCATCATCATATTGTAATCGGGAGAAATACTCTTTCCCCCTTAAATATGCAATTTCGGCGAGTTTTTTCTCTTGGTCCATTCCGTATTCTTCAAGAATTTTATGATATTGTTCAAAATCATTTTTATTTAAAGCTTCTTCCGCCAAGTTTAGAAGTATTTCATAATCGGTATTCGTATTTTCGCTCTTCAATCTTTCTATTTCTTGAAGAAGAGCTTCTTTCTCTTTTATCTCTTTTATAAATATTTCCAGTTTTTCTGCAAATTGAAGAGAAGGATCTCTTTCTATTTCTTCTCTATAATTTTCTCCAAAAAGTCCTTTTAGTATCGCACTTTTTTCAGGGTTTTGTGCAATAATGTCCCATTGTTTTCCTGCAACTTCTCGCACTAAATTGGCAGGAGGAAAGTTTAAAATGTAGTTGTTTTGCTTATTAAAAAGCCCTTTTTGCGTGTTTGATTGATTCATTGCAAATTAAGAAAGAATGTTATTTTGTGTATTGTTTATTCCTACTTGATTATTTATTTGTTGTTTTTTTTCTTGAACTATTCCTTCATTTTTTTTGAAAAATTGAATAATCTTAAAAACCACTCCAATAAAAGTAATGATTAGAGTTAATTTCCAACCAAAATCTTCTATAAGCCATTGCCAAATATTTTGTAAAAATTCCATAGTGTAAAAAATTGGTTTCAAAAAGGTTTAAAAAATTAATAATCATTTACCCCCCGCCCTTCGGGCACCCCCCTTACAAGGGGGGCTTATGTCGCAATGGAGGCAAAAAGAGAAACCTTTTTAATACAAAACTCGCGTTCGAATGGTTTCCGGAAGAGATTTAATATGATCCATGACTTTTTCTGAAACATGGGTGTCACTGTCTACTACCACATACCCAATGTCTCCTTTGGTTTGGAGGTATTGCGCAGAAATGTTTACCCCTGCTGTTCCAAAAAAATTGTTCAGTGACGCCATTACTCCCGGAGTATTTTTATGGATATGCAGGATGCGATGTGTCCCTTTATGCAGAGGAAGAGAAACTTCTGGGAAATTTACAGAGGAAAGAGTGGAGCCGTTATCAGAATACTTTATGAGTTTCTCTGCTACTTCTTCTCCAATATTCACCTGAGATTCCTCCGTACTGCCCCCTACATGGGGAGTAAGAATCACATTCTCAAATTTTTGGAGCGGAGAAAGAAAAGGTTCCGTATTAGAAGCGGGTTCTTCGGGGAAAACATCTATAGCAGCAGCACGAATTTTTTTCTGTTCCAAAGCCTCTATAAGGTCCGGGATAACCACGATATTCCCTCTGGCAGCGTTTAAAAAACAGCTTCCCTCTTTCATTTGGGAAAAATGATGAGCATGAAAAAACTGGTTTGTTTCTTTTGTTGCCGGTACATGAAGGGTAACCACATCAGAAACCGCCAAAAGTTCGTCGAGTGTTTTGGCAGGAGTCGCATTTCCTAACGGAAGCTTTGTTTCCACATCATGGTATACCACCGTCATCCCAAACGATTCTGCTAAAATTCCCACCTGTGTTCCAATGCGTCCGTATCCAATAATTCCCAGCGTTTTCCCCCGTACTTCAAATGAATTTTTCGCACTTTTTTGCCAATCTCCTCGGTGCGCCAAAGCATTTTTTTCGGGGATATTCCGCATGAGCATCACTATTTCTCCCATTACCAGCTCCGCTACACTGCGCGTATTAGAAAAGGGCGCATTAAAAACCGGAATCCCTAATCTTTGTGCGGCAAGAGAATCTACCTGATTGGTTCCGATACAAAAACATCCAACCGCCATCAGTTTGGGGGCATTTTTAAAAATTTCTTTGTCCAGTGTTGTTTTAGACCGAATTCCTAAGATATGGGTATTCTCCAGCTCTTTTTTAAGCTCGTCTCCCGTTAAAGCATGGGGCAGAAGCGTTACATTTTTATATCCCGCATTGGTAAAAAGCTCTACTCCTTTGGGATGAATATTTTCCAGAAGCAACACCCGAATTTTATCTTTAGCGAGGGAAAAATTGCTCATAAAAGAGAAGAAAAAAAGGATAAGAGTTCGCCGACATTGTGGGCATAATGGGGGGATTGGTCAAATATGGTTTTGCGAAAAACATTTCCCCCAAATCCGCAGAAAATATCTACTTTTTTGGTGGTGTAGGCATTCAGGTCATTGGCACCGTCTCCCACTAAAATGGTTTTATGATGCGGGTATCCTTTTTGTATCTGGGCTATTAGTTCTCCCTTTCCAGCGCCGGTAGAAAGCGGATTTTGGAGGTCTATTTCCGTTGCAAATCCTTCTGTATTCACAGAAAAAGTATTACCAAAAACATGGTTTTCAGGAATCCCTATTTTTTTGGCAACCGGAATCAGACAGGGTAAAAACCCTCCACTGAGGATAAATATTTCTGCTTTCTGTGCTTGTAAAAACGCAATCACTTCGTCCATTCCCTCGGTAATATATGCGGTAAGATTTTCTCCCACCGTCTCAAAAAGTGCTTTTGGTAGAGGAGCAAGAGAGAATCGTTGGAGAAGAGATTCTCGAAAATCTAAGGCTCCGCTCATTCCCAGGTTCGTAATATTCTCTATTTCTCTCTGGTATTTTTCAGCATCGGGATGATTTTGGAGCGCTAACGCGAGGACCGTGTCAAAAGACTCTTTTGAGACCAGCGTGGAATCAAAATCAAAAAAAACAAGAGGCGGAAGAGGAATTGGCATTAGGGAGGGGGAAAGGGATACAAGGATAGGGATGCTTGCATAATGATTATCAGGAAAAGTTTCATAATTTCAAATCTCAAATATTTTAAAAATGCGATGGTTTTTCTCTTCCTCAAAATCTAAAAATTTCGTATGGTAGAGACACCGTAGTGTTTTTTTATGCAGAAATTTGTCTTTGTTACCGGCGGCGTGTGCTCTTCCCTTGGGAAAGGGATTACGAGTGCTTCCATTGCCATGCTCCTCAAAAGTGCAGGGTACCGTGTTTCTATTCAAAAGCTGGATCCGTACCTCAATGTGGATCCGGGTACCATGTCTCCTTTTCAACATGGAGAAGTGTTTGTTACCGAAGACGGGGCAGAAACCGATTTGGATTTAGGGCATTACGAACGGTTTATTGACGAAAATCTCTCAAAATTTTCTACGGTTACCACCGGAAAGATCTATTCCGAAGTCCTCCAAAAAGAACGAAAAGGAGATTTTTTAGGGGGAACCATTCAAGTGGTTCCGCATATTACCGATGCCCTGAAAGAAAAAGTGTTTTTGGCGGCCGAAAAATCAGGGGCAGAAATTCTTATTGCGGAAATTGGAGGAACTGTAGGGGACATTGAAGGAGAGCCATTTTTAGAGGTGGTCCGCCAAATGAAGGCAGATCTCGGATCTGAAAATGTCTTGTCCGTACACCTCACATTGCTCCCATTTTTAAAAGCCTCTGGCGAACTGAAAACCAAGCCCACCCAGCTTTCGGTCCGAGAACTGCGACGGGTTGCCATTCAGCCCGATATTTTAGTGTGTAGAGCGGATGCCCATATCCCAGAGGAAATTTTAGAAAAAATTTCTCGGTTCTGCGGGGTTCCTCTGGATTCTGTTTTTCCTGCCGAAACAGTCAGCAGTATTTATGCTGTTCCCCTGGGATTTGAAAAACGAAATATGGCGGAAATTTTACAAAAAAAGCTCGCACTCTCTATTAAAAAGCCAAATCTCCACGAATGGGAGACCATGGTGGATAAAATCCTCAAAACCGAAAAAAAACTCACCATCGCCTTGGTTGGAAAATATACCGATCTGGATGATGCGTATCTTTCCGTTATCGAATCCCTTTCTTCTGCCGGATTTGCCAATGGAGTACGCGTACAGGTGAAATGGATTAACTCTGAAAAATTAGAAGACCGCGACGAAATAGAATGGGAGAACCTGAAAAAATGTGCGGGAATATGTGTTCCAGGAGGGTTTGGAGGACGAGGAATTGAGGGGAAAATTTTGGCAGCGCAGTATTGTCGAGAAAACAATATTCCGTATTTAGGGCTTTGTCTTGGATCTCAAATTATGGCGATAGAATTTGCGAGAAATGTGTGCGGGCTTTCTGGTGCCAATTCTCAAGAATTTGACGAATCTTCTCCACACCAGATTGTCCATTTTCTGCCGAATCAACACCAAAAGGTTTCCAAAGGCGGAACTCTTCGTTTAGGAGCGTATCCATGTGTTCTTAAAAAAGACACCAAGGCTTTTGCCATGTACCAAACGGCAGAAATTACCGAAAGGCATCGCCATCGATATGAGTTCAACAATGTTTATCGTGACGAAATGGAAGCCAAAGGGCTCACTTTTTCCGGCACTTCCCCTGACAGCGAACTGATGGAAATGGTGGAAATTACCAGTCATCCCTTTTTTGTGGGTTGCCAGTTTCATCCCGAGTTTAAAAGCCGACCACATCGACCACATCCGCTGTTTTTAGGGTTTATAAAGGCGAGTGTATGATGACTCCCAAACGAGAATTAGGCGACTTTGGAGAAGGCTTGGCGGAAGATTTTTTACGCCAAAAAGGATACAAAATCCTCCAGAGAAATTTTAGAGTTCCCAAAGGAGAAATTGATATTATTGCTGAGAAAGACGAAAAAACCATTTTTATAGAGGTAAAAACCCGTCAATCAAACACTTTTGGGAATGCTATTGAAGGGGTGGGATCGCAAAAAATAAACCGGATGTATAAGGCGATTGATGCCTATTTTCGGGCGCAATACAAAGACCCCGATGAAGAACCGTTTCAGATTGATATTGTGGGGATTACAGCATTCCCTCATAAAACTCCCAGTATTGTCCATATTGAAAACGCGGTAGAGTTTGGTGATTACTAATAAGTTTTTTCGCTATAATACCAAAAAACCTCGCCTTTAGCCGATACATTCCCCCTTATAGATAGAATAGAAAAAGAAAAACAAACTTGTTTTGCTTTCCTCTTCGGAAGAGGGAGGAGCACGGCTAAAAGCGAGGGACACAAAAGTGATAATTTTTAAAAGAGAAAACCATCACCCCTGAACGGGAAGTTTGGACGATAAAACAGAATTGAAGAGGAACGCTTCTTCTTCCCTTTATTTCTTTTGAGAAACCATTTTGCAAAGGGAACAAAACAGAAATCAAAAGAAAAGATGAAGAGAACCCGTCTTTTCTGCAGTACCAAAACAGGAAAACAATTCCTATTTCCAATACTTACCAATTTTTAAGGATCCTTTTCCCGATGAACGACTTACCAATCTCTTTGGAAAGAGAAGGACACAACATCGCTCACCAATGGAATTTTTCCTCAAAAACAATCGCCACCTATACTACTCTTAAAAAATATATTTTGCAATACTTTTTTTATTTTGTCTATATTCATTGCCTGAGTTATAAAAAGAAGTGTGCCGGCAATAAGAGAGGACGAAGAGATGAACTTTAAAACGGTATCTTTAAGAATGACGGTCTGAATTTTGATGTAATGCTGCTTGAATTTCTTCTTTCACTATTTTTTGAAGATGTTCTTCAGTACATTTTTCACCCACTATATTTCTAATAGCAATATAAAATATAATGGTGAGATCTGCCACTAATCTCTCAAAAGAAGAAAAGTGGTTCACTTCTGAGGTTTCCTTAATGTGTAATGCTTCTCCTAGATTTTAATTCGAAGTGCAACAGAGTGAATTAAAATGAGGAGGAGT
>JBAXIU010000027.1:0-19811 GCA_037138215.1 Candidatus Peregrinibacteria bacterium
AAACTCCTCCTCATTTTAATTCACTCTGTTGCACTTCGAATTAAAATCTAGGAAATGAGACAGAATTAAAATCTTTTTTAAAAAGTTTTATTGAAGAGAGTTACTCAAATAGGTCAAGCTTTGAAAAATATATTGATAAACCACTTCCTTATACATCTCAAGAAGAATTTGTTGATATGTGTTTAAAGAGTGTCACTATCCACAAAGCTAATCTTTCATTTTACAGCGGAGAAAACCCATTTCCTTCATATTTTCATAACGAAAATAACTATCAGATATTAGATCATGTTGATTCTGAAAAATTTTGGTGTGGCATCCCTAATATATATTGGGATACTAAAACTAAAAAAATATTTCATTTTCCGGAATCTCAATTTCGTATTGCAAGGGAAATTTGGGGCTTTGAAAACTTTACCTCTTTGAAATAATTGTGTCTTCCTATCTGTTCAGGGGTTAAAAAATTCAAAATTCGGGCAGGTACAAGCCATGCTCCTACAAAAGCATTGCGCCCCTACAGCCCCTCCCCCTGCTCCACTATTCGTCATTTGTAATTTTTTCCTATTTTCTATGAAAATCCGCATCCACCGCCTGCCCCACGCATTAGACCTCCCTTTGCCCGCATACCAAACGGCAGGATCGGTGGCATTTGATTTTTTTGCTGCCGAAGAAACCATTATTACTCCGGGAGAAATTGCTCTCGTAAAAACAGGACTGGTGATAGAAACACCAGCAGGATATGCGCTTATTATCGCTTCACGATCATCTTCTCCGCTTAAAAAAGGCATTACTCCGCCACACGGAATTGGCGTAATAGACCACGACTATTGCGGACCAGAAGACGAAATTAAAGTACAAGTGCGTAATTTTACTAAAGAAACCGTGACTATTGCACGGGGTGAACGCATTGCCCAAGGATTTTTTATAGAAATTGAAAAAGCCGAATGGGAAGAATTTACACCAGTATCAGAGAGCCGAGGCGGATTTGGAAGTACAGGGCATTAAGCTTTATATATTGGATCCCCGCTGTTCCCCGATCGGAGTCGAGGATGGGAATGACAGGAATGATTACGACTTCAACCAATCGGGTAACACATTGGTATTTTGTGCATCTTCTCGTACGGCTTCCTCTGTGGGAATACTGGAATATACCGCCGTATTGGGCACTATACTAGATATGTCCGGAATGGGAGCTTGAGGCACAACAACCTCTGAGAGAGGTGTTTCCTCTTCATTTTCCGGTGCAGACAAGGGTAAAGAAGGTCTCTCCACAAAAATGGGGGTTTGGAGTAATCCAGAGTCTGCTGCCAATACCTCCTCGGTATTTTCTGGGATATTGTCTATTGCTGGCATTTTAGAATTTTCGGCATCTTCTGGATATGCCACATAAGACGAAATGGTTTCCGCAAAGAGATTCTCTTCCCCCAGCACTGCATCCCTCTGCACCATATTTTCTGCCTCGGAAGGTTCATCATCTTCGCTATTTCCAGGATTTTTTTCTTCCACAGTACTATCTGGATTCTCTTGCTCATCCAAATTCACACTTCCACCCTCCAAAGTCTCTGTATTTTCTCCGCCCTCTTCCTCTATTCCTAATTCTCCCTCTGTCTCGGGTATTTCAAGATTTTCCTCTTCTGGCACGGTTTCAGCTGCAATAGGATCGGAAATATTTTCATCTTCCAAATTTTCTATTTCTTCTTCCGTAGCGGGAGTAGAAAAATTTTCTCCTGTTTCTTCTGTTTGGAACACTTCTGGATGATGGAGCTCGCCAGACTCGTCTTTTTGAAAATAAGGCATATTTTCTCGCGTTTCTGTTTGAATGGCAGGGATTTCTGGAGACACCAGAGATGCGGTAACCTCTGATTCCTCATCATTCTCAGGAATATTTTCTTCCCCGGAAGTCTCATCATCTTCGCTATTTTCGGAATCTTCTTCATCCAGAGTACTTTCTGAATTTTCTTCTAAAAATGCTTCATCATCTTGATTTTCTTCTGCAGGGGTACTTTCGTCTTCCAACACATCGGATTCAGGTTCTGGTATTTCAGAATTTTCATCAAGCCCTTCTCCCTCTGTTTGTGGTGTATTATTAAGAGGATGAAACCAATCGGGAAGATTTTGATCTTCATCGGCATTGTCTGCCTCAGGAATCGTTTCATCATCAGATGAAAGCGTATCCCTTTCCAGTGCATCTTCTTCATTTCCCATTTCTGTTTCCTCTGCAAGAGGATCAGAAAGATTTTCATCTCCCCTCACTTCATCATTCTCAGCAATATTTCCTTCCTCAAACTTTTCATCATCTTCCTCTATTCCTAATTCCTCATTACCCCCCCTACCCCCCTTATCAAGGGGGAATTCTTCTCCCTCACCTCCCTGAATAACATTCACCGTGGAAGGATTGCTATCCCCCGTTCTGAGCCAATCGGGAAGCGCCTCATCGTCTTCCGGAAGAGTTTGTGCAGTGGCACCAAAATTCTGTTCTGAAGCAGGTGCAGGAGAATCATTCATCCAGTTGGGAGCAAAGGGAACCGTGGTAGAATCTTCTGGAGTCGCAACAGACAATGATGGTCCAGGATCCTCATGAGAAATGGGAGATCCAGAATATTTAATCTCATCCAGCCATTCGGGATGATCAGAACCATCAAATTGTTCGGTAATGGGAGCCGAAGAAACCGAAGGGCCCGTATTTTGGCCAAAAGAGGAATTCCCTGGTTCATCGGGGAGATCTTCGCTAAACGGAGAATCACTCGATCCCTTCATCCAATCGGGTACATCTCCATCACTTCTATCTAATGGGGCTGGAGATGGAAGCGCTTCTCGAGAAAAATCTCTTTGAGGAATATCGTCCTCATCCTCTACTACTGGCGTAACCGTTTTCACTTCGTCGTGGGTTCGCATCCATTCAGGGGTTTCATCGGGAGCACCCTGCTGAACAGGAACATCATTTCTCAACGATTCAGAAACAATTTCTGCCATTCCCGATTCCACCAATGTCTCTTTTTTAGGAAATATTATTTCTGAAAACGATTTATCGGGATCTTCTATTTTTTTCCGAATAATGATCAGGAAAGGAATGAGGAGGAAGAAGAGGAGAAGCCAAATCCACCATGGGAGAGAAAATCCTTGCCAAATTGCTCCATCATTTTTTGAAGAAGTATCTCCATTGGTTCCGCCGCCGTTTCCCCCCTGACCATCAGGAGATCCGGTAGGGGTTTCACCTCCTGGGCTTACACTAGGCGAAGCGCCAGGTGTTCCGGCAGGATTTCCCGCAATATCGGCTTCGCTAATCGTAACCGCTTCGGTATAAGTCCCTCTGCGTTCTGCCGAATCTTCTACCGTTAATACCACCTGGTAATCCCCCACCGTTTTATATGCGTGTGAAGGATTAGGACCTTCGGTATGTTCTCCGTCTCCAAAATCCCACGAAAAACTGAGATCGGTATTAGAAAGTTGTCCATCTGCAGCACTTGCAGCAGAATCAAACAAAACCTTTCCTCCATCTTTTTTTACGGTAAATTTTGCCGTAGGCGCATTGGTGGTGATTTCGCTGGAAGTTCCCGTTTTTACGGTGATGGTTTTATTCACTCGTGTGACTTCTTTTTTTCCAAGAGAGGCGAGAACGGCCGTTACCGTAAATTCTCCTTCTTCGCCAAAGCGGTACTGCATTTCGGTACTATCGGTGTTTTCGGATTCAAAGACTCCATCACCATTAAAATCCCAAGAAATTTTTGTGTCCGCTGGAACATTAAAAAGCCGAAAGGTTATTGCTTCTCCAGTAACAATAGCATTTTGAGAAGCCACCATTGCTGGCAAAAGTTTTATTCCGTCTCCTCCAAAAACTACTTGGCGCTGTACAATACTTCCCTTCCCATTTTTCCCCACCACGAGAAGCTGAACCGTGACGGGAGTATCACTCTTTTGGAATGCGGTTCTCCACGGTTGTCCAGAAGAAAAAGAATGATCGGAAAGATTATCCACATCATTCGCCGGTTTCCCATCTTTATTGGAGTCCAGCATTGTATTTTTATCAATTCGGTATTCCACAATATCCCCTTCCGACATATTTGAGAGGAAAGTCACTTCACCAGAATCTCCTGTGAGATGAATAATTCCACTATCATCCGCGGGAGGAAGAGTTTGTAAAATGGCTTGCAAGGGTTTTGTTTTTCGTTCTGCAATGGAATTTCCCGCATCAAACACAATATCCACAAAATCATCATGAGCAATACCCGCAGTATCGGTTACTGTCAATCGCGCACGAATTGGAACTCCCTTATTCTCGTACACTTTTGAAAAAGCAGAACCCGTAAAAAAAGACGGATCTCCTTTGTTTTCTATGTCATCATCAATGGTACCGTTCCCATCCGCGTCGGAAAAAATATCACCATCAAACGCGTATTGTTTAATACTTCCCGTAGATTTGGAAAAGAAAAATGCGACCTCAGCACGAGGACCACTGAGATGAATTTTCCCATCTCCCTCTGTGCGCGCTGGCAAAGTTTCTATAATGGCTCCACTTTTAGAAAAGGTAGGAGCATTTGTGGATACCTCCACAAAAATAGTAGTGGTTTCTGTTTCATTTCCACTTTTTGCGGTCACATTAATAAGAAATTCCCCCAGATCGGTAAACACATGGCTGTATTTTTTCCCTGTCTTTTTCTCTAAAATAGCGTCTCCCTGCAAAAGCGTCCAAGAAATTTCAGGACTTTTCAGTCTCGTAGTAGCAGAAATAGAAAACTCTTCCCCAATTTTTACATGCGCTTTCCCAGAGGCGTCCGAAGGAAGCACTCCAAAACAAGAGAAAAGAAAAAATGCCAGGAAAAAGGAAAAGAAATATTTCATAACAAAAACTATTCTACCAGGATAATAAGGGTTTCAGACAGGGATCCAGAAACGGTTTTGGGAGCAGTGACCTTTATTAACACTCTTCCAGGAGAAAGAGATTCAAAAGTAGAAGCCCCCTGACCTCCCACACTTTTTACTTCCGCAGGAACAAAATGCCCTTCTCCTTCCAGCACGGAAAAAGTAAGAGGTCCTTCATACGGTGTTCCATCGGCATTTTCCGTAAATGCAAAAATGTCTATTGCCTCTCCGGAACGCATTCGTTTTTGTCCCGCAACGAGGTGGAGATTGGTCATAGGGATTTTAGAACTCAGAGTAATCCCTTCGTTAATTTCTCCTTTTAAACGGGCAATAGCAGAGGAGCTACTTCCAGAGGAAGTTCCACCACTAGCCGTACCATTTCCACTGGAAGAAGAACCACCTCCAGAAGTACCATCCCCCGGAGAAGAAGAATCCCCTCCTGAAGAAGAAAAAATAATCCCACTCGCTTCATCAAAGCGAACTTTTCGGTTTAATTCATCTTTCCCATCGGTCCGGTCGTGAATACGGAGAATAACCGTAGGAGTGCGTTGATCTTTAGGATATTCGTGTGAAGGGCTCACTTCTTGGGAATCCTTATCATTGGAAGCATTCCCATCACCATCAGAATCCACACTCGTATCAAAATCCCACGAATAGATAAGTGTATTTCCGGCAACACTTTCATCATATTTAGAATTTCTGGCGTTAAAAGATACCGTATTGTTGGAAACCTGGTAAGTAAAGGCTGCAAGTGGCAGTTTAGAAACCCGATCCACCAGCACGGTTTTGGTAGAAGTCGTTGAGAGGCCATTGGCCATCACTTTTAAGCGAACCGTATATTTTCCAGGCTTATCATACCGAAATCCCACCGACTTACTATTCGCTCCGATAACATCGAAATAATTATCACCATCGAAATCCCATTTATATACCGGATTGACAATGTCGGCACCATTAGCTGTTTTCGCACTGGCGGTAAACGCCACCGTATCTCCCATAAGAATCGTCGTTTTATCCATGGTAAAATCTACGACAGGCGATTCATTGGCTCCATTTACTGTATCTACAAAAACACTTTCTCCAAAAAGATTGTCATTCGTCACTGTTGCACCATCGTTATCACGGACTTCCACATGAAAAGCATACCGATTGGTTTCATTCGTTCCTCCATAAACCGGAAGCGTAATAACCGTGTGGGAATCACTCGTACTGTGGAGATCAATTTTTTCGGCAGAAGTATCTCCATCTCGTGTCGCCCACCACCGGTATTCAAAAATATTTCCATCAGGATCGGTAGCACCATTCACCGAAAGAATGACGGATACTGGAGCAATATGATTTTTGGGACTGTGCACAAAAAATGATTTCATGGTGGGGGGAGCGTTCTCTACAAAAACAAACAGGGTTTCCACGGGAGACGCTTTTCCACTTTTACGGTCGGTAACCTTTAACTGCACGGGGAAACAAGATCCCACTTCAGAAAGATCTCGAAATTTTCTCCGTACCACAGACGCAGTACTCTTTTCATTTTCAG
This sequence comes from Candidatus Peregrinibacteria bacterium, assembly GCA_037138215.1. Taxonomy (GTDB): domain Bacteria; phylum Patescibacteriota; class Gracilibacteria; order CAIRYL01; family CAIRYL01; genus CAIRYL01. The sequence continues at coordinate 6,392 of JBAXIU010000027.1, forward strand.
GAAAAGTCCACTCGTAATCCAACCCCATACCCGTTCCATCGCGATTAAGAGATGACTCTGCCGTGAGAGAAACCATAGAAGATCGGTACACCGTAATTCCATCTTTTCCAGCTCCACAGAGCCCGTCAGTAATAATCATCTTTTGATTATTAATACTCACCTCTGGAACCGCAATAGGGAGATCATTCTTTCCAATAAAAATGCGCTTCGTGAACGAATTTTTCTCATCATTTTCGGTATAAGTGCTCAGCACTACTTTATAAATCCCTGGTTTTTTAAAGTTATGCACCACAGCGGTCGCCGCTCCTAACTCGGTCGTGGTTCCATCTCCAAAATTCCATTCATAAGTTTTTCCAAGATTACTTTTCGCAGTAAAGGTAATATCTTCCGCGGCAAATGCGACCGATTTCGACGGAGAAAACGAAACAGACAACAGCGATTTTACGGGAACTTCATGACTATAGGTTGAAGTTCCTCCAAAAGAATTTTTGACGAGAAGTTTAATGGGGAAAATCCCCGTTTTATCAAAGGTAAAATCCGTTGTAAGACTGGAAGAGTCAACCACTTCGTATACTCCATCATTGTTAAAATCCCAAGAATACAGGAGCGTATCCGAATAGAGATCGGTCGTGCCCGAAGCATCAAAGACATAATGCGCCGGATCGGAGCTATCGGGAACTTTGGCCACAAAATACGCCAAAGGATTGGGTGCTGTAACCGAAAAAGAATTCACAGCGGTACCAATTTTCGCATTGCTATCGGTCACACTCAATTGCACATCATATTTTCCTGGCTTATCAAAAGCCATAGTAAAGGTTTGTTCCTGTGAAGTTTTAGTGGTTCCATCCGGAGCAAGAATTTTCCAATCGTAAACAGTAATGCTGCCATACACGCTTTTGGATTTAGAAGCGTCAAAGGTTATTTCCCCTCCTGGATTAACTTGTTTTGTGGAAATCGTTATTTTAGAAAGGATATCGGTAATCTCTACCTTTTTTTTCGTTTCATAAGTTTTTCCCGTATCATCCGTAATTCGAAAGCTCACATCGTACCGCCCTAAATGAGGATATTGGTGGGTCATACTTTGGAGTCCTGCTACTGTTTCTGTTTTGCCATCTCCAAAATTCCAAAATGCCTGTGTAATAGGTTTTTCTCCTTCTGCGGTACTTCCCACAGGATTAAAAATAATTCCGGTTTTCCCCTCCTCTTCGGTGAAGACCAGAGTATTTTCAAAGGGCTCGCCATTAGTGGTAAAGGTTACTTTTGAGCTAGTGGGAAGGGCTTTTACAGAAAGTGTTGCCTTTCCATCATTGGCAATTTTTGCTCCGCTGGCATCTTTTGCTTCTGCTCGCAGAGAAAAGGTATACGTTCCTTCCGCATTCACCTCATAGTCTTTTTTTATACCATTTCCGAGATCCACTTTTTCTCCCGTAGGGGCAATAACGCTCCAGAAAAAATTGGGATCTCCCAAAACAATGCTTCCGTTGGTAACGGTGGATTCATCCGCAAAGAGGTGAACCGTAAATTTCCCCTTCTCAGATATAGGATTCCCACGGATTACCGCCTTAATGGTAGGAAATGTTTGAATCGTTCTCAGAAGAGTATCTACTTTATCCTGGATTTCTTTTTTAAGCGCCACATTCGTTGGGTCCGCTTCTAAAGCTTTTAATCGTGCCAAAATATCATCATAGAGGGCTTTTAACTCTGTATTTTGAGGACTAGTTTGATACACATTCGTAACCTCTGTGGTGTAATTTTTTACCTCTGTAGTGGTAATGGGAGCGGTCCCCGTACTGCTGAGACCAGCAATTTTTTGTTTCAGTGCATTTATTTGTGCCTGTAAATCGTTGGAGGTTCCGGTCCCAGAAGTTCCATTGGTTCCGTTTGTACCATTCGTTCCGTTGGTTCCATTTGTACCATTGGTTCCATTGTTCCCATTGGTTCCTCCGGTAGTACCGTTACTTCCCACACACGCATCTCCTACTCCATCCCCATTACTATCTTTTTGATCGGCATTTGCAGCATACGGGCAATTATCCTGCTCGTTAGGCTTCCCATCACCGTCTGTGTCTCCCGATGCGACGCCCACAATAAAGTTTACAATGGCATACGAAAGGAAAATGATCACGAGTCCTATAGCCGCATACACAATAATTTTTCTCGCCTTGGTCAGCGCTTCCTCATCTCCATCGGAAAACACCAGAGTAAGTCCCGCATAAATAACCGCAATTATGGCCACCAGCCCTAAAAAGCTGAGCACATAATTAATGAGGTCTACTACTTGTTGCCGAATTCCTTTTTGGGTCTGAAATTCTTTTGCAACATCATCTTTAGGAATCAAAACATCAAAACACGAAATAGTATTTCCATTTTTATCAACGCAGGGATTTTTAGAAATATCAATGGCATACACATCTCCTCCCACAAAAAGTGGGAAGAAAAAGAGAATGCCAAGGAAAGAAAGAAAAAAACGAGCCATTTCTGGAAATTACAAAATATTACGGAGCGGAAAAACTGAGAGTCGTCAGGAACGACACAATGGCATACGCCAGAAGAATGAGAACAATACCAATCGCCGCAGAAATCATAATTTTCTTGGCAGATTCATTATTGTCTTCATTGAGGAACGAAGTAATATACAGCACTCCTGCCCATATAAAGGCAATAAACGCGGCAACTCCAGCAATAATCAGCGCTATTTTTACGAGAAATACAATCGTTTGCACAATATTTCCAGAGGTAATAATTCCGGTATCTGTTTGTTTTACATACTTTTGAAGTTCATTTATTCCTCCCTGTATTCCTCCTCCATTAAAAACCGTTGCACCCAAAAAAGAGGACGAAACAGAAGCAAAAGAAAAGAAAATGGAGAGCAATACTCCCGCCAAAATTCCAGACGAAAAGAGAAGGGCTGAAGCGTGATGAGCTTTTAGAGAAGCCCATTTCTTCTGTATTTTTTTCAAAAAAGTATCCATATGGTACGCGTGAAAATAAAAATATTTCAGGCGATTGTAGCACAGAAATACACAAAAAGAAAGAGCCAACACTCCTTTCATTTCCGAATATTTCTCAAGAAAAATCTCCTGTAAATTTATTCCGATTTTTTTGACAGAAGTAAAATTAGCACTCTATAATAAAGAGTGCTAATTTTACTTTCCTATGAATCCCCAAAACTTTACAGAAAAGACGGCAGAAGCGCTCCAAAATGCGCAGGATTTGGCAAAAGAGCTTTCTCATGGAAGCGTTACAGCGCTCCACCTTTTGCGCGTTCTGGGAGAACAAGAGGACACTATTATTGCGGATTTATTAAAAACGATGGGAAAAGATGTAAATATGGTACGGGCGTATTGCGATACGCCCCTACAACGCATCCCCACTGTTTCAGGAACCGTCCAGAGGAATTTAGATGGAGAATTTCAACGCATTTTTGACAGCGCTGAAAAATTTCAAAAACAAATGGGAGACGATTTTTTATCGGTGGAACATCTCCTTTTAGCGCTTTCTGATACGAAAAATTCGGCACAAGAAATATTAAAATCTGCTGGTGTAGAAACAAAAAATCTTTTGTCTCTCCTCCAAAAAATCCGTGGTTCCCAAAAAATCACGACCCCCAATCCAGAATCCACCATGAACGCCCTTAAAAAATATGCGCATGACCTCACCGAAGCCGCCAAAAAATCCAAAATGGATCCCGTTATTGGACGCGATGCAGAGGTCCGTCGAACCATGCAAATTCTTTCCCGTCGGACAAAAAATAATCCGGTACTGGTAGGAGACCCGGGCGTGGGAAAAACAGCAATTGTGGAAGGTCTTGCGCAACGCATTGTTGCCGGAGATGTACCGGAAACACTGAAAAAGAAAAAAATTATGGCACTCGATATGGGCGCCCTTTTAGCCGGAACAAAATACCGAGGAGAATTTGAAGAACGCCTGAAATCCATTGTGAAAGAAGTAGAGGATTCCAACGGTGAAATTTTGCTCTTTATCGACGAGCTCCATACCATTGTGGGTGCAGGAAGCGGAGGAGAAGGATCCATGGATGCGGGAAATATCCTCAAACCAGCACTCGCTCGCGGAACAATGCGGGTAATGGGAGCCACAACGCTGAATGAATACCGCAAATATATTGAAAAAGACGCAGCTCTGGAGCGCCGGTTTCAACCCGTTATGGTAGACGAACCGAGTATTGAAGACACCATTGCCATTTTGCGTGGTATTAAAGAGAAATACGAAGTCCACCACGGAGTGCGCATTCGAGATGATGCCCTGATTTCCGCGGTAATGCTTTCTACTCGCTACTTGCCGGATAGAAAATTGCCTGATAAAGCCATTGATCTCATGGATGAAGCAACGAGTGCCCTAAAAATGGAGCTGGAAAGCCAACCAGAAGTATTAGATAAATTGGAGCGGGAAATTCGACGCATGGAAATTGAAAAAAAAGCCCTTGAGGTAGAGACGCAAAATATTGCGTCTTCTGTCGGGGCAAAAAATCTTTCGCCCTCGAAAAACATTTCGTCTCAAAATTCTGTATCTCAGGAATCTGAAAAATTGCAAAATATTACTTCTCTCCTGCAAGAAAAAAAACAGGAAGCACAAAAAATTAGACTCCAATGGGAAACGGAAAAACAAGGAGTAGAAGGCATAAGAGGCGCAAAAAGAAAAATAGACGAGTTAAAAATGGAAGCGGAGCGCGAAGAGCGAGCGGGAAATTTTGCCCGAGTAGCAGAAATTCGATATGGGGAATTGCCGGAATTGGAAAAACTCATTTCTTTCTCCTCCCCTGATAAGGGGAGGTCGGGAGGGGTTGAGGATGAAGGGGAGAAGCAAACCCCCTCTAGCTCCCCCGAACCCGGTAGAGAACCAAACCGTCTTCTTCGTGAAGAAGTCACCGAGAAAGAAATTGCCGAAGTCGTTTCTCGGTGGACAGGAATTCCAGTTCAAAAAATGCTGTCTTCAGAATCACAAAAACTGTCACTGTTAGAAACGGTGCTAAGAGAACGCGTGATTGGACAAGAAAACGCGTTAAAATCTGTCGCCAATGCTGTTCGCCGTGCCAGAGCAGGGCTTTCGGATCCCAAACGCCCACTGGCGTCTTTCCTGTTTTTGGGTCCCACCGGAGTGGGAAAAACAGAACTCGCGCGAGCATTGGCAGAATTTTTGTTCAACGATGAAGAATCCATGATCCGCATAGATATGAGCGAATACATGGAATCGCATTCGGTGGCAAAACTCATTGGCTCCCCTCCTGGATATGTGGGGTACGATGAAGGCGGACGGCTAACAGAAGCAGTGCGCCGTAAACCGTTTGCAGTACTCCTTTTTGACGAAATAGAAAAAGCGCATCCGGATATTTTTAAACTCTTTTTGCAGATTTTAGATGACGGGCATTTAACCGACAGCAAAGGGCGAAAAGTAAATTTTAAGAATACGGTCATTATTATGACCTCCAACCTCGGTTCCGATATTTTTATGAGCGAAAAAGCGGGAACAGCGGAAGAAAAAAAGGCAGTGGAAGAAGTGTTGCGAACACATTTTCGTCCAGAATTTTTAAACCGGATAGACGAAACCGTTATTTTTTCGGCGCTTTCCCCAGAAAATCTGAGAAAAATTGTCGATATTCAACTCAAAATAGTGGAGGAACGGCTTTTGGATCAAAACATTTCCGTGCAGTGGACAGAAGATCTCAAAACATATCTCGCAGAAAAAGGATTTGATAGAGCATTTGGAGCAAGACCATTAAAGAGGGTTATTCAAAACGAAGTACTGGACCCGCTGGCAATGGAGATGATTGACGGAAAAATAACAGAAGGCGATACGGTAGTGGTGGGAATACACGGCGGAGCAGTGAGTCTGAAAAAAATCGCTTGAAAAAGCCACCGTTTTGGGGTACAATGGCATGAATTTTTGTGCCCAGCACACCATGAAAAACCTCTTTCATACTCCTTTGAAAAACATTTTTTCTTCTTCATATAGCCATTATGAACGGAGACGATGTTTTTTTGAGGGAGGAGGAGAATGGCAAAACTCAAACCCCATTGAGAGAAAAAAAGAGAACAGTAATGCTCTTCCAGAATCGCTCAATGAATGGGAAAAAAATATCAAACCAGGATTGAACAATGTAGATATTCCAAATATTGGGAAAGTCAGTATTTATGCATCTCAATTTGCAACAAATAAAAATTCTTGGGTCGCCAGAGTAGAAAATGGAAAAAGTGAACCGTACAAACCTTATACTGAGTTTCTTAAAAATGTGTCTCAGATAAAAGCACCAAATACATCATTAAACACTTCTCTTGGGAAAATTCCAGAAAACAGATCTATTTCTGATGAAGAAATACGAAATATTACAACAAAACCATTAGTAGAAAGACAACGCATTATAAAAAATGCAACGGCAGATCAATTTTACAGCATCCCAGGGAATGATGATCTCAATAAGCCACTTTTAAAGACTCTATTATATGACGGTCAAAGAGGACCCCTCTCTAGAGCTCAAGATTTTTCACAATATACATCACTTATAGAAGCGCAAGAAAAAGCGTACGATCTTCCAAATGGAATTCTTATAAAAGTCATTCGACAAGAATCAAAAGGAGATCCTCTCGCCTTTTCAGGATCTTTGGGAATTGCACAACTGAATAAGTATATTACCCTTGGTGCAGGAGAAAATTATTGGGGACGCATAAATCCTTTTAATCCATATGAAGCCATTCCAAGGGCAGCACAACTTCTCCGATACCTTTTTAATAAGTTTGGAGACCGTAATGTCTTAAAAGTATTAGGAGGCTACAATAATGGAGAAACAAATACGGGATCTGCAAAGGCAAGAAATTATGCCAAAGCGGTTAATGGACAACCCAGCGATTACTCACCTCAAAATTACCGTTAAAAACACTTTAAAGAGAGCCCTTAAAAAAATCACCGCAGAGATTGAAGTACTTTCAAAACCTCTCTATACTGGTTTTGGATTTTCTTTTTTTCTATGCCACAAAATATTATCGACAAAATTTGGAATGCACACACCGTACACACCGAAAAGGGTGCACCGGACATTTTGTTTTTGGATCTTCAGCTGTTACACGAGGTAACCAGCCCACAAGCATTTTCAGAACTCCGAAAATCTGGCAAAAAAGTGTTTGATCCCACTCGTAATATTGCCACTCTGGACCATTCTATCCCCACTAATCCCACACGAGATGACTTTGCGGAAGAGAGCAATAAAATTCAACTAGAAACCCACAGAAAAAACTGTGAAGAGTTTGGAATTCACCTGTATGACATAAATTCTGGTCACCAAGGAGTTGTTCATGTAACGGGTCCAGAACTGGGGCTTACCCAACCAGGAATGACCATTTGTTGCGGAGATTCACATACTTCTACTCACGGCGCGTTTGGAGCACTGGCGTTTGGAGTAGGAACCACTCAAATTTTCCATGTGCTTTCGTCTTCGTGTTTACTCATGGAAAAGCCAAAAACCATGCGAGTAAATTTTGTCGGAACGCCATCCCCATATTTTACGGCAAAAGACGCCATTTTGGCGCTTATTCGCCATATTGGCGTACAAGGAGGAACCGGATACGCACTAGAATACTGTGGAGAATTTATTAAAAACTGTTCTATGGAAGAGCGCATGACGATATGCAATATGAGTATTGAATGTGGAGCCCGTGCGGGGCTTATTGCTCCAGACGAGACCACTTTTGGATGGCTCAAAAATACCGGAAAAATTCCAACAGAAAAGTGGAACAGCGCGGTGCAAAATTGGAAAAATTATGCGAGTGATGAAAATGCAGAGTATGAAAAAACCATTACCATTGATATTACCAATATGAAACCGGTAATAACCTGGGGAACCACTCCTGGGCAAAGTGTATGTATTAATGAACACATACCATTTCCAGAAGAAATCCCAGAGCATGAGAGAGATCTCGCACAAAAATCATTGGCATATACTGACCTTTCTGCCGGACAAGCCATAAAAGGGGTTCCTGTTCAGCATGTCTTTTTGGGGTCGTGCACCAATGGACGGCTTTCGGACCTCAGAATTTCTGCCAAAATTATAGACGGGAAAAAAGTGGCAGACGGAGTCCGATTTTTTGTAGTTCCTGGATCCGAACAAGTAGAAAAACAAGCTATTGCCGAAGGACTCGACAAAATTTTTATTGCTGCGGGTGCAGATTTTAGGCGACCGGGATGCTCCATGTGCCTCGCAATGAACGGTGACCAGGTTCCTGCACGAGAGCGGTGTATTTCCACCTCCAACCGAAATTTTATGGGACGCCAAGGACCCGATTCTATTACGCATTTGGCAAGCCCCATTATGGCAACCATTGCCGCCATAACCGGAAAAATTACGGATCCCGAAGCGTATTTTGCATAAAAAAAGAGACGCGCCAATGGCGCAGCTCTTTTTAGTGTTTCAGCCTTACCGAATTTTTCTTCTACTTTAGTAACCGAAGACAATTTTCCTTTTGTTTTGCATCACTCAGACTATCACACCATTTTTTGTCTTTTGTTTTCATGGCCAATTGGTTTGCCACAGATATCACACAATCTCTTTTAAAATCATTTTTTAAAGGATCACAAAGGGCAATATTCTTTTTCTCTACAGCAAGGGAAATAATGATCCCTTGTTTACAAAATTGCTGCACAGAATCCCCGTCCATTTTTTCGCACATTTGAGGGTCTAAAGCTTCTCGAGACTTTTGATTATAAAAACTATTTTTACAGGAAACTTGTGATTCAGGAGAAAAGAGTACACTACACGCCTCTACTTGGCCTTTTTGCTGAACTCTCTCCAAAACATCTTGTTGAAGGCAATTCTCTACAGCCAATTGAGAGCAAGATGCAAAAACAGAACTCTTTTTATATTCCGCAGGAATACGAGAGATTATGGATTCTATTTCACTACCAGATGGTAAAGGATCATTTTGTTTATTTTCAGACTCTTCAGAGGTGCATCCTGCGAGGAAAACACAAAGAAACACAAGAAAAAAAGTTTTTTGAAAAGATTTCATGGAGAATAAAAATAAAAAAGTATAACTCTTTTGAAGAGGAATTTTAAAAACATATTATTAGGGCGTTTGATACCCAATTATATTATTACGATTAGAAGCCCCTTCAATTTTTCCCGTATTGGTATTATTAGCAATAGTTACTGAGGTTTGTGTATACCCCGCTATTCCTCCGACATAATTTGATACATTTCTTGTCCCAATATCTCCCGTATTAGTATTATTAGTAATACTTGATCCTGTTTGTGCATATCCCAAAATTCCTCCGACATAAGCATTTCCAGTAATAATTCCAGCATTATTACTGTCCGTAATTATTGCACCATCTTCCATCATGGCTGCTATTCCACCCGCATAATTATTTCCAGAAACAGTGGCGGTGTTACTACTATTGGTAATTCCTACACCAGCCCCCAAAACCCCTGCTATACCTCCTGTATAATACCCTAATCCAGATATAGTTCCCCCTGTAACATGAACATTATTAAAGGTGGTTCCTGCCGCAGCAGACCCCACTACACCTCCTAAATAGGAGGCAGTGGAAGAAGTATTTTTTATATTTACATTTGATAATGTAATATTTTGAATTTTTGCCCCTGCAGCAGTGCTTCCAAAGAGTCCTTCATAGGAAGTTGTCCTATCAATATACAAGCCCGTAATAGTACGGCCTTGTCCATCCAAAACTCCATTAAATTCGACTATCGGTAAAAACCCTGCCCCGGTATTCCAAGTATTCGTTGCACTACAATCTATATCGCTCAATAAGTAATATTCAGCATTAGGCGTCATCCCCTGCAGTTCTGTACAGGTAGAAATATTATGAGGGATATAATAACGCACGAGGGAGTTATTTATAAGATACGGAAATGTCGTATTTGATGTTATACCCCATATATTAGAAAAATCCCAATTGCTAAATGTTCCCTGCTGTACCATTTCTGCACTTGTTTTTCCCGTTCCCGCTGCACTGGTAGATATTCCGGTCCATTCGGTATTCCAAAAAACATCACTTACGGTTCCGGTATTTATGCCTACCGCTCCTCCCAATGTTGAAGGAGAACCCGTAATACGAGACCGAGAATAGGAATTGGTTATATTTCCAGAATTATTTCCACTTACTCCACCCGCCACAGAAGCTCCCGCTGCAATAATATTTCCACCTGTAAATGAATTCGTAAGGTTTCCAGCATTATTTCCCACGAGTCCTCCTCCCGTTCCGCCACTGGCAATAGTCAGATTTCCAGAAAATATTCCGCCTGTAACGGTACTGCCAACACTATTGGTTCCTACTAATCCTCCTCCATTCACCACACTAATGTTTCCCGTACTGGTAACATTAGAGAGCATCCCAGCGTTAGTCCCTACGATCCCTCCGCCTATTCCTCCACTCGTAACGGTAAGATTTCCAGAAAATACTGAGTCCCGAATAGTACTGCCCAGACCATTTTCTCCTACTATTCCTCCGCCTATTGTACCCCCCGTAAGAGTGAGGTCCGTAATATTTACGCTCTGAATATTGGTATTGATTGTACTACCCACTATTCCTCCAGAAATAGTGCTGGATGAGACTGATCCAGAAAGAACAGTAACATGAGAAATATCGGAATTGTTTGCTGTTGCGGCCAATATCCCGCCCGATGTTGTTGCCGTAATATTCACATTTTTAAAGTTTATATTGGAAATAGACGCTCCATTAAGTGCACCAAATAATCCGTTGGGAACCGTCAGGTTTGATATGGTAAAACCTCCTCCAAAAAACCTTCCTCCAAATACCGGACGACTCGCATTAAAAGAAGTTCCAGAACAATCAATATCATACGCTATGTAATACGAAAGAAGCGATCCAGAAGGAATATTTTTTAAATCATTACAGGTGCTAATAACAACGGGTGCTGTTGGTATAAGCGAACTTCCTATAAAATATGGGTATGATGATTTTTCATTAATTGCCCAGATGTTCGTAAAATCCCAGCTTGGATAGGTATTTCTTTTCGTCATATTATCCGTATTGCTGTTAGCACATTGGGAAGCAGTGAAGGACGGCTGAAAAGTATCGTCTCGATAACAAGAACTAAAGGTGCTGCTCACCGCAGAATCAGAATATCCTACAAATCCGGTAGTGGTATATCCGGGATTATTAATTATCCCGCTATAATACACATTTTGGATAGTCGACCCCTTTACAGATCCTATAAATCCTCCAGTATTAGCGTTTGGCAAAGCAGGATTAACAGAACTGGTTGCAAAAGAATTCGTAATACTTCCAGACATAAAATATCCTACAAATCCTCCCGTATAAGAACCATTGGAGATAACATTCCCCATACTAAAAGATTGAGAAATAGTTCCGGTGTCCGAATATCCCAATAATCCTCCCACATAGGCTGCAGCCGAACTGACACTTCCCGTGGCATACGAATTGGTAATACTTGATGCAGAAAGATAACCCACCAGTCCTCCCACCATACTGGCAGTAGCGTATACACTTCCCGTAGCATACGAATTGGTAATACTTGATGCAGAAAGATAACCCACCAGTCCTCCCGTATAGTTATTTCCTGTAACACTTCCTGTGGCATACGAATTGGTAATACTACTTGATGCAGAAAGATCACCAACCAGTCCTCCCGTAAAGTTATTTCCTGTAACACTTCCCCCTGTTACTCGAACCGTATCTATCGTTGCCCCTTGTACGAGCCCTGCCAAAGCTCCCGTGTATATAGTAGAAGTATGAGCATTGGTTATATTTGGATTTGCTAATGTTAAGTTTTTCACGACTGCGCCAGTGGAAAGCGTAGAAAATAGCCCCCCAGAAACCCCCGTACTCCTATTAACATACAGTCCCGTTATAGTATGGCCTTGTCCATCTAATATTCCCGTAAAACTACTCATAGGCACAAATCCTTGCCCCCCATTCCAAGTATTCGTTGCACTACAATCGATATCGTTCATAATTTTATACTTCTCATTGGTGGGATAGGAAGGATCATTCCCAATTTTTTGGAGTTCCGTACAAGTCGTAATTTCAACGGGTATCCCACATACATTTCCGGTTACATAAACATTGCCGGTTTCTTTATCAAACTTTGCCACTACTGTTCCTGCAGAATTTTTTACCAAAAAATCATTCACATCTGCGGCAATAGTAGGAACCTTGCGGTATACTTTTCCCAAAAAAGTAGATTGCCCTTTCCCTATTAAAAACTTGGGATTCCCAGAGGTATCTTTCAGGATAAAACTATTGGTGGATGCGGAAATATTCGGAACCGTACTCTGCAACACCACAGGAGACTTCATATCAAAATTACCATTGGTATCAATCGTTGCGACTACTGTTCCATCCGGGTCTTTTACTTGCCACCATGGAGAAGTAAACGAAATACCACAATCGGTAAAGGTTGCTGCAGAGGTAGGCGTAATAATCCCAAAAGACAAAACGGCAAATAAAGCACCCAAAAGCACTTTCTGAACATTTGCCGTGTACTGAAAAGAAAATCTCATAAGGGAAGTGACGATTTATTTTTTTTACAGTCCTAATTGCACCACAACATTTCCACTCGCATCTTTCGACATATAGGAAACAGTTGGTGCAGCCCATGTCCCATCTCCTTTCAAAAACTTTCCGTTATCTGCTGCTGCTGGTGCAGGCACTATACCTGCTGCACCCGCAACGATTCCGTTAGATCCTAACATTGCATTAGCAGCAAAAGTACTACCCGTTAAAGTTAATCCTGTGCCGGCTGTATAAATTGCTCCTACCGGGGTTGCCCATGTTCCATCTCCTCTTAAAAATGTTGTTCCAGAAGCTCCTGCTGGAAGTTTTGCGATGGTGATAGCATTATTAGCAATAGTTAATGTTCCATTATTACTGAGTGTTGCATCTCCACTGATGGCTACTCCAGTGGCAACATTTGCCCCATTCCCAATATACACATTTCCACTGTTTAATGCCGTTGATGCTCCAGGAGCAGGAATTGCCTGTGTACTTAAATTTCCACTGGCATCTGCTATAACCATTTTATTTCCCACGGTTCCTGCCAATGTCCCAATCCCTACTACTCCTGTACTACTAATAGTAAGACCATTTACACCCCCTCCCACTGTTCCATTCCACAGTCTCAATTCTCCACTCACTTTATCCATATATACAGAACCATTACTCGTTGCTCCACTTGCTAATTTTAATTCCGCATTCCCATCTATATCACTCACCTTTACTTTTGTCCCGGCTCCTCCATCTGCAATACTATTCCCCACTTCCAATCTCTCTGTCGGTGAAGATGTCCCGATCCCTATACTACTTCCTCCGTCATACAACAATGAGTTCCCAATTGTAGTACCACTCGTATATTTCGGAAGGTAATTCGTAGTCCCTCCGCTAATTGGTGCTGATATACTTGATGGTTCCC
>JBAXIU010000028.1:0-18694 GCA_037138215.1 Candidatus Peregrinibacteria bacterium
CTCCTCATTTTAATTCACTCTGTTGCACTTCGAATTAAAATCTAGGATATGCTTCTCTTTTTGGTTTTTCAAATGAAACTTTCGAGCGATGGAGGAATGGATTGCTTTTTCGCTTCGCTCATCGCAATGACGGGGCACCCGTCATCACGAGGAGGAACGACGAAGTGATCCAGTTGTGTTGTATAGATTGCTTCGTTCCTTGCAATGACGGGACAAGGGTACAATGACGAGAGATTACTGACAAACTTTTGCGGTAGGGTGGTCTAGGCACACCAAGGCTTTCAGATCGGATATTTGTTGAGATTGTGCTTGGTTTTCCTTTTTGAGGGTATCAATTTGCTGTTGTTGCCAAGCATCTGCAGCAAAAAGGGCATCAAATTTTGGGAATAGTTCCTGGATTGCTTTGGTAAGAACCGGAATAATAGCGTTATAGTTTACCCCCAACAGCTTGTCTTTCGTAGAACCTTCTGACACAAGATCAGGGAGGATTTTTTGCAGTTCCTGAGCAATAAATCCATTTTCTTTTATATTGTAATTATCTGTTTCTAAACTTCCTCTTTTTTCGTACGAAACAGGATTTAAAGCAGAAATGGTTTGCAATGCGTTATCGATCCCTTTTATATTTCTTTTGAGACGGGCATCAGAGCTTGGATTAAATTGACTCGCTCCAATAATTCCATATCCAGAGTTTCCATCTCCTACTACAACACCGCCAGCACCACCATACCAGTTCAAGTATATCGATGAGTTACCGTGTTCCCATGGTAAATCAGAAGGGCTTAGACTTATAGAGCTGTCTAAATGTAAATTGCCAGCAGCATTTCCTCCCTTGATAGATGTTGTAGTAAGCATTCCATGAACACGAAGATTTGTAGAACCTAGTGTCCCATTCCCAACATACACATCTCCTGCGGTATTTGCCCAAGGGTTTAAAAACAAAATTCCTTCTGAGTTGGTAGAAATATTTCTGGTTCTGTTTTGTAAATCTATAATTCCGTTGCTCATGGCATTCCATCCCGTAACAGAAACAAGGTCGTTTTCATGCGCTTCGAAGAGCTGATTTGCCTGTCCCGTTGTCGCATCTGTTCCGGTATTAAGGGTGTTAATTCCTCCCGTTATTTGTGGGTTGAGATTTGCTAATCCCACTCCGCCCACGAGGACGAGAGAAACACCAATAACAACGCCCGAAAAAAGGCGATAAGAATTGGTAAAAAATGCAATACAGCGATTTTTAAAATTCATAAAAAAAGAAGAAATGTATGTGTACGCCCGGCATAGTACCAAAAAATGCCCCAAAAAGAAAGAGGAATTTTTCAGTTCGTCGTTGCTCCGCGTCACTGCGCCTCTGCCCCGTCATTGCGAGCAAAGCGAAGCAATCCATGCTATGGAACTGGATCGCCACGCTCGTGACCTCGCTCGCGATGACGAAAATGCCCCGTCATTGCAAATAACTGGATTGCCACGCCTCCTTTCAGTCGGCTCGCAATGACCTGTGTTGGTTCTTGCGTTGTACTGTGAATCATTTTTTTGGCTTTATAAAAGCAAAAACAGCTCAGGCTTAAGAACGGTTGTGGCAAAACAAAATGGCGGGACTGCAAGTCCCGCCCAACACATTCCCCATTTATCCCAGAAGCAGTTTTTTGACTTTTTTAAATAATCAGGAGAAGATAACTCTGTGTTTTAGCCCCATCAAGTATGACTTCCAAAGAAATAAATGATTGGCTACGCGCCAGTATGCTCAGAGCTGATCGTATTGATGCAGAAATTGCAGAACTTCGTGCCTCTCAAAACCAAACAGATGAGCAAATGAAAAGAACAGATGAGCAAATGAAAAGAACAGACGAGCAACTGGCAAAGACGGATGCAAAGTTAGATAAACTCGCCAAATTATACGGAAATTCAGAAAACAATAAGGGCCGAGAAGTAGAAGAGTTTTTTTATCGATATTTTGAAAAAGAGAAATCAGTCGGAAAAGTTCATTTTGATGAAGTAGAACGAAATTTAGTATCTTCCCACGGAGAAGATTCAGAACACGATATTGTCCTTATGAATGGAAATTCTTCTGCTGTTATTTCTGTAAAACATACGCTTAAAAAAGCAGATATTGACCACCTCGTAACGGAAGAAGTTCCACGATTCCAGAGGCTATTTTTACGATATGTTCCACGGTCATATACTCTCTACAGTGGAATAGCCTCATTTGTGGTGGATAAGGAAATAGAAAAATACGCTACAGAAAAAGGAGTATTGGTATTTACTAGGGCTGGAAAAGATGTACAGCTTAAAAACGCAGAATTAGTATAATTTACAGGGGCATTAGTGTTGGGTTTGTAGTCTTTCTTCATTGTGTATTGCGTTCTTGGATCACTTCGTCGTTTCTCCTCTCAGATGACGGATGCCCCCAGCGTTGGTTCTTGCGTTTTACTTTGAACCTTTTTTTGGCTTTATAAAAGCAGAAAAAGTGCAGGTTTAAGAACGGTTGTAGCGAAACAAAAGGGCGGGACTGCAACTCCCGCCCAACACAAGGAATTTTTTATTGCCATTCCTTATTGTTGGGTGAACAGAAGCAATAAAAAAATACAAAAAAGATTACTTGATAAAAATGAGGTAGGACGGTAGGGTGCAAACCTTCGTTTTTTTACTCTTTTCCTATGAAGAAGGCATTGAATTCTCTTGGTGTTGCTGCAGCTTTAGCAATGGCTACTTTATCACCCGCATCCGCTGCCCCAAATAATTTTGAGCAGGGCAATACTCCCGTAACACTGACGAGCACTGGTACTGCGGGAGCAGTGCAAAATTTATTGGGTGAAAGGAATGGAGAGGAGAAGGGGTGGGAATGTGGAACAGAGAAAGAATTCATCTTTGATAAGCAAGGGAATAATCCATCCGAAAACATTACAAAAGGAAAAGTGGAGTGCGGATATGGGGACTTTAAAATGGGAGGTGGTGTAAAGTATGTGCACGAAGGTCAGGCTAACTTGGTAACTCTGAATGAATTGTATGCACAATATGAAAATGACACCCTTAGTGTTACAGGCGGAAGATTTGAACCATTTCGAGAGGTATATGAAGAGTGGTTAAAAGATATTACTCCCGGTATCGAGTTTCTTCCTATTGATGGTACAGAGTTCTCATATAATTTGGGAGACACAACAATAAGAGGTGTTTCAGGTCTTTTACCACATGGAAAATCTCTCTACCAGGTTTCTGCAGAGGGGAATGTTGGAAAAGATTTTTCATGGACTGCATGGTATGGAAGTGAGCCATTTGAAAAAACGGGAGGTGGAAGTATAGCATTTACTCAAGAACAATTTCGAGTATTCATGCAAGGAGTTTTTGACCCCAAATCCAAGAGACTTGGAGGGAATTTTGACCTGAGTTACAGATCTAATAAGGAAACTACTGTAAATGTTGGATATTTTAATGGTGGTGGGATTCGAGTGACAGGAGAAGAGGTGAGACTCCCAAATTCTGCTCTTGACCGGCATGATCATGTTTTTCCATCGAATGTAGGAGTTATTTATGGTGCAACTACTTTTCCAATTTCTCCTTCTTTGCATACAACTGTTATGGGGTATGGAGATCCGTCAGGGAAAGAATTTGGAGGAGATGTCGCTTTTTGTTCAGATGGACCGCATAATTGGTGTATATCTGCCGGTCTCAAGCATGGAAAAAAAGAAGAAAAAAGAGAACTACCTCAAAGAGAGAATCCCTCTCCAGAGGAAGAAGGAGTACCAACAATGAGAACCAATGAAAATACAATCCTCTTACAGGGAAATATTCGCTTTTAACATTCTCTCCTCTACCGCTTCTCTACCGTTACCCCCGTGTAGTAATACTGTAAAATTTCCTGGTAACTTTTTCCCTGTTTTGCCATTTCTTCGGCACCACAACCGGAAAGCCCTACCCCGTGCCCACTTTTGGTCCCTTTCCCGTTTTTGCACCAGGTGTCATCTACTGAAATAAGATACGGAGTGTTGGTCCATCCCCACACCTCCTCAGCACTTTTGGTGCGTCCGTTGCTCTCGGAGAAAAATGGCGTTTTAATAAGGTTCCCATTGTATTTCACCACGATATTTTTCGTGTCTTCTACGGCTTGTGAAAAATTTGCCGCTCGTTTTTCGTATCCGTATCCTAAATATTTTTGGAAACTGTTGGGATTGTCGTCTCCATCATACGGTGCTCCGGGAAACTTTCGGTTTTGCGAGTCGAGATAAAATGCCGAATAAGTGCGCGCAACCACCGCAATAACTTTTCGTTTTTCTGCTGGTGCACTGTTGGAAACCTCCGCAATTCCTTTTAAGTAATCCTTCATTTGCAGTTCGTTAATTACCACCAAGTCGCCGTTGTATACCCGCAGTTCTAGGGTTCCTCGAAACATATTGTCATTGAGCGTTTTGTCCCAAGTGGGGATTCGGTCCCAAGAACTGACCGTAAGAACTCCTCCACTAGAAGGGGAAAGTCGGAGGATTTTTCCGGTCGCAGTGCCGATACGAATATTGTCTCCTTCTTTCTGAATAGGTATTCCAGAAGGCACAAAAATTGTTTGTCCATCAAGTATTGCGGAGGAGGTTCCGGCTATGGTTGCCGTCGTTCCGGTATATCCTAAACGAATGCGAATCAGCATTTCATCCACTTGCTTTTCTGATACGGGCGGGGGTGTGGGAGATGGAACAGGGTCTATACTGCCTCCCGTGGGGGAAATAGCAATAACTCCCTGCGCACCTGGAACTTTTTTGTGATCTTGTTTAAGAGAAAAACGGAGGCTGGTGGTTTTTGTAATGGGTCTTTTGGATTGAATGGAAAAATTTGCGGTTTCCCCGGGGGCAACGGTTGTTTCGTGCATTGCAATATTTCGCTGAGTTACGGGGCCCGTTACCGAGAGGATGGTATTTTTTTGGTCCCAAATGGTGTTCCCGTCATTTACTATGCTCAGCGTATACGAGAAAGCGGTATTATTGGGATGGGTGAGGAGAATGGTGTTATTCATAAGCCCTGGAATAAGCGCTTTTAAAACAGGAGCAAAGCTGGTGGTGAGGCGCTTATTGATAGGTTTTGTAGTCATAATGCGTTTTTTAGCGTTTACCAATTGGGCATGAATGACGGTTTTAAGTTTGGGATCTTTTTCAAAGTGAATGGTTCCATAAAAGACAGCAATATTGGGTTTTGCAATGTTTTCCGAAAGGGAAAAATAATATTTTTTATGCTCAATTTCTACCTCTAATTCTATATTTTCTTTTTTCCAGACGGTACTCCCGGTGTTTTTTACCCCAAACGACAAAAAGAGATCCTGTGGGCTTTCCATCCGCGAAGAGAACGAGTCGAGAGCAGAAGAATAATCAATAATTTCCGTTTCTACTGGAACAATAACGCTGGAAGACGCGATTTTTTGCTGGCGAATAACCGGAATAAATTCAATGGTTTGCAGTCCACCTTGGTTGCCCGCTTTAATGGTTACATCAAAATTTCCGGTTTCCCCTGGTAAAACGGTATTTTCTCGCAAGAGGGATGCCACAAAAGAAGGTTTATCTGCGGGTGGAAGTGTTCGGAGATCGGAATCCGGCAGAACGGCATACAGCCAGGTATCTGCTTTGGTCCACGGAATATTTCCCGTGTTTTTATAGGGGAGCGAAAAGTGATATTCGGATTTCGCCGCCATTTGGGTCACCGCAATTTTCCCCACAAAATCTGCCGAGCGAACAATACTCCGGAGAAAATCCATGGATGGCAAGGACGAAAGCATGGCGCGGATATTGGGAATCTCATCGTACAAATTATTTCCTGGGCATGAAGTGGAGCCTACATCACGGTGTCCGAGCAGGTTCTTTGTCATTTCTCCGTGGAAGTAAGAAGATCCGGCCAGATCAATTTGATATTTTTCTGAAAGCCCAATGAGGAGTTTTTTGAGCGCAGCTTCTTGCGCGATAGGAACGGTATTGTCTTGAAAATTTCCAATAAGGGCAATCCCAATCGTATTGATGTTTACGCAATAGGCGTGTCCTCCTACGGTATAATCTCCTCCAGCGCGCCCTTCATAAATATTTCCATTCGGAGCGACTAAAAAATTATACCCAATATCTCCCCATCCTCGAGAATTAGCGTGATAGGAATAAATACTTCGTACTGCTTGGTCTGGGTTTTGCCCATCTTTTAGCGTAGAAGCCGTGTGGTGGATGACAATTTTTTCAATACTTTTAGAATATTGGTATGGCCATCTCAGATTTTTTCCATTTTCGGTTTCCTGACTCCCTTGCACTTGGAATTCATCGGGGTATTTTTTTTGAATTTTAGAGCATTCAATTTCTTTGGCACTTTTTCCTTCGGTATCGGTACTGGCGGGTTCTCCGGCTTTTTTGCTGATGCGATAGGATTCGTCGGCTCCCCATTGTTCTCGGGTAATAATACCTAAACGGTCAAAAAGAGCGGTGTCGCGGAGGTATGAGTTTTGTGAGGCTGTAATACCGCCAGTGCTGGCAATTATTTGTGCCGAAGTTCTTTCTCCGGAAAACAGGGAAACAGTAAAGGGAATATTTTCCTGATTCTCAGGGGTTTCTGTTCGAAATTGAAACTGGGTCTCGGGCTTTGCAAAAAATACGAGCTCTCCAAGAAATCCCTCTGCTTGGTCATGTTCTGGAGCGTCATCTGGAGACTCTGGCTGCACCAAAATCCAATCGGTATCCGGAGTTTTAACGGATATTTTTACCGCTTTACTGCTCGAAATACTCAGTGCCGTAAAAGGTTTATCTGCTCGTATCCAATGCTGTGCCTGGTCGGAAGAAACAAAAATTTCTTCTGGCGTTTCGGCAAGGGCAAAAGAAGCGGGGACAGCAAAGAGAAGGAATGAAAGCATTCCTCCTAGAAGTAATTTTTTTACGAACATAAGAAATGTAAAGAAAGAACCAAACGGAAATTACGCCGCTTGTGCTGCTGCTTGTCGAGCTCGGAATTTGTCAATTCGTCCGGCAGTATCTACTTCTCGTTTTTTTCCGGTAAAATAAGGGTGGCATTCTTTACAAATATCCACATTAACGGTTCCTCCCATGGTGGAAGGAAGGAGGTGATTTGCTCCGCAACCGCAGAGGAAAGAGGTTTCAATATATTGGGGGTGAATTCCTGCTTTTGGCATAAAGAAAAGAGAAAAGAAAAGTACGAACGGTACTTGTGGAGTATACGGAGTTTGGGGCGAGAAGTGCAAGAAAATTTCTCAGTACGAGCTAATGGCCCAATTTTTTTGTGGAAATTTGGGGAGTAATAAAGCGCGACGGGGGGAGTCGCGCCCAAGACAAATTTTTTATGAAAAATGAATATTCCCTTTTTGGAATTGCTGATGAATATCTTCGTGGGTATTTTGGTACACAAATTCTATCCAGTTTTTAAAGAGAATGGAGGAGTTAGCTCTCCAGGTGTTTTCAATGTTTCCATTTGGAAGATAGTAATTTTCTGGAAGAATTATTCCCCCCCGTGCCGCATCACGCTTTTTTTCTTCATCCAAATGCTGTGTTTTATACTCTGGATGATTTTGAGAAAAAACGAATAATCCCTTTCCTGCAATGGCAAGACCTACTTCTTTTCTTCCAAAAATTTCACTTTGGATTAAGACTTGCACTTCTGCAGGAAGGTTATCTGGGAATCGGTTATTTCGAGAATGAATAGCGAAATAACGATCATCCATTCCAGAAGCTAAAAAATGGCGTTTCTCTTCCTGCTGTGTATGGGTATGAGCAAAAACTCCCCATGCTTTTTGATTTTCGCCCTGCTCATTTTTCACTCTTTCTTTTTTTACTCCGTATAAAAGTTCCATCCCTGCGTGTGCAGACCAACAAGACAGAAGCGTAGAAGCAATATTTTGTCGCGCCCAATTAATAATATCTGTAAATTCCTCTTTAAAAGAGGCACTGTCCAACCCTTCCATAATATTGGCACCTGTAATAATCAGTCCATCTAATCCATGTTCTTTAATATTTGCTATCTGTTCGTAGTATTGGGCTATCCTCCCATCTCTATCAGAATTTTGGCTGTCATATTGGTTGAGGGCTATAAGATGGGGAACAACCTGAAGAGGGCTTTCAGAAAGAGGTTGAAGCCATTCTTGTTCGGTTTGTTCCCAAAATTCTGTGGGCATGAGATTAAGAATTCCGATATGGAGTGGACGCACTTCTTGTGCTAATGCATCTCGCTCAGACAAAACAAGGCGTTGGAACTCTGGTTTTAAATTATCGAGAGGATAAGAAGAAAGTTTTTGTTGAAGAACGAGTGACATAATTTAAAAAAGTAAAAGAATAAATAAAAAAATCCGCCCAGAGGGCGGATTTCGTTTGTTATTCTTTTTTAAAAATGAATTTACGAAATACTACCCCCTGGGCAAAGCATTCGCATATGCATGAAGCCGAAAGAAGGAATAAAAGTTTTCATAAGTCTTATTTTGGGGGAGAAAAAATCTCTTTTTACATAAAAATGCTAGAGAATAAATTTTTCGTTGTCAAAATTTTTTCAGATTCGTATATTTTCTATTTCTCCCTCAAATACCAGTTCTGCCGGACCAGACATGAGTACTTCTCCTTTTGCGGACATTTCAAAAAGGAGTACTCCGCCAGGAATATCGAGTTGTACTTTTTTTTCAACACATTCGGGGAATTTTTTTAAAATCCATGCAAAACTTCCGCTGGCGCCTGTGCCACAGGCAAGGGTTGGTCCTGCCCCTCTTTCATAAGTTTTTACAAAGAAGTGTTGTGCTCCTCGCTTTACTACAAAATTAACATTTATTTTTTTGGGAAACAGTTCGGTGAGGGATTCTATTTTCCCCGCGTAGAGTGAAAAATATTTGTTCATGCTTGTTTCATCTCCAAAAAATCCAATGGCGTGTGGATTTCCCATGGAGGCAAAATGCCATTCTTGTCCAAAAATTTCTTGAGATTTTTCGGGAAAATCTGCTGACAAAAACTTTGGAATGCCCATGTTTACCTGATAGAAATGATTTTCTAATACGAAAACGGGTTTTATGCCACTGCGAGTATCCACCAGGATTTCTTTTTGCATATTTTTCCAGCGTTCCACGGCAAATCGTGCCGTTACGCGTACTCCATTTCCGCACATTTCTGCGGTTGTGCCGTCGGCATTGTAATAGTTCATAAAAATATCTCCTCCATTTTGAGACTTTTCCATGAGGATAACGCCATCTGCTCCGATGCCAAAATGACGGTCGCATAAAAATTGGATTTGATTTGCCGAAAGAGAAATATTTCCCTTTTGGTTGTCGATACACACAAAGTCGTTTCCTGTTCCGTGGTATTTAAAAAAGTGCATAAAAGGGGACTAAAAACTTCCAAAATTTTCCACCATTT
Source organism: Candidatus Peregrinibacteria bacterium (assembly GCA_037138215.1). GTDB lineage: Bacteria > Patescibacteriota > Gracilibacteria > CAIRYL01 > CAIRYL01 > CAIRYL01. The sequence goes on from JBAXIU010000028.1 coordinate 9,342, forward strand.
GTTCGTAGGTTTGGCGCTTTTTTATGAGCTGTATTTCACCGTTCTCGCGTACCAATACTTCCGCTGCCAGTGGTTGCAAATTATAGTTGGAACTCATCGCGGTTCCGTATGCTCCCGCATCCAAAATTGCCAAGAGGTCGTTTTCTTGAGGGGTTGCTATTTCTCGGTCTCGGGCAAAAAAATCGGATGATTCACACACATTTCCGACGATATCTGCAGTAATTTTTTCTGCTTCTGGGTGAGAAACATTAAGAATATGATGGTAGGCTCCGTACATGGCCGGACGAATAAGGTGGTGCATACCGGTATTTAAACCCACAAATGTTCGAGTAGGTGTATTTTTAATGGTGGTAACGCTCGCCAATAAAAGGGTGGATTCACAGGGTAAAAATCTTCCCGGTTCTATTCGCATTTCTATCTCCCGTCCATTTTCCTGTGAAAACTGTTGGAGTTTTTCGGCGATCTGCCTGCCAAACTCTTGCAAGTCGAGATGTTCTTTTTCTTCCGTATAGGGTATTCCAAAGCCTCCCCCAAAATCGACGAATTCTAAATCTTGAAAATTTTTGGCTTCACTGAGAACCAGTTCTGCTGATTGCACAAATTCTTCTGGAGAATAAAATCCAGACCCGACATGGGCATGAATACCCACCAATTGAAGATCATATTTTTTAAGAATTTCTTTCGCTTCTTCAAATTGTAGAGCAGGGATTCCAAATTTTGATTTTTCTCCTCCGGTAACATTTCCCGCAAAAAGCCCTGCTCCTACTCCAGGGTTAATGCGCACGGCAATATTTCCCCCTGGAAACATTTTTCCAAATCGTTCCAGTTCCGAAAGGCTTCCGGCATTTACCAAAACGCCTTTTTCGTGCACAAATCTTAGTTCTTCGTCACTGGGGTTTGCGCCGGTAAACACAATATTTTCTGCAGAAAAACCAATATCCAGCGCCAGTTGCACTTCAAAAATGGAAACGGTATCAATGCCATCAATCCCTTCATCTTGTAATATTTTTACAATATGCGGATTAGAATTGGCTTTTATGGCATACAAAATTTTCTTTTTCATGGGGAATGCGCTTTTCATCTGACGGGCGCGTTCTCGCAGGATTTTTTCACTCGTCACAAACACGGGAGTTCCGTATGTTTGTGCAATTTCTTCCAGTTGTTCTTGGGGAAAGGGGAGGAGTTTTGGGGTCATAAGAGAGAATTAGAAATTAGAAATGTTCCGTCTTGTAGGGGCTTAAAATTTTAAGCCCGTGTTCTGCATTCTTTGCAATCCGCTGCAATAAGCGTCATGGTGTGGGAAAGGAGGGTAATACCGTTTTCCTGTGCAATTTTTTTCTGCAAATCCTCCATTTCGTTGCTGTAGAACTCTAAAATATTGCCACAGTTTTTGCAAAAAATATGGTCGTGGTGCCCTTTTAACACTTCCATTTTTCGGCTTCCATCGGGAAGGTCTATTTCTCGGACAATTCCTTTTTCTATCAGCGTTTTTAGTGCGCGGTAAATAGTAATGTCGCCAATTTTTCCATCCTTTGCTTGTACCGCTTTAGTACACTCTGCCAGCGTAAAATGCCCAGAAAAACTGGTGAGGACTTCTAAAATAACCGCCCGTTGTTTTGTTTTATTTCCCTCAAAAATGTTTTCTGGCGTTTCCAGTGCAGGGGTCACCAAGACCATTTTTGCCAAATCTCGCTTTACTAAAAAATGGTTTTCTTGCACTTCTACCACTATGGGAGCTTCAGGATTGGGAGTGTTGGTAATAATGGTGATAAGCGATCCTGGAAAAACACCAATACTTTGGAGATATTTTTTTTCTTCACTGTTTTCTGTGACCTCCAAAACAAAGAGGGGGATCCCAGAAAGTGCGGATGGAAGAGGTTGTACAGGTTTCATATTTTTACTTGCTTCTGCCAATATGCGAAAAATGCGATTACAAAAGAATATTGTGTCAGGAATGGAATCCATTCTGGATCGGAGTGCCATCCGAAGAGGATATTAAGGGGAATGCCTATTGCTCCTTCTTCGTGGTTTAAAAGGGTTTCTGAAAAATCAAATGCTCTTACCAGTAAAACATTGTTGGGATCTATATATCCAAAGGACTCGAGGATAGAAAATGCTTCATGAACCCCATTTCCTAATAAATACCCCGTTTGAAAAATAAGGTATACCAAAGTTACTTTAAAGAGGCTTGAAATGTTAATTTTAAGAAAGGAGTAATACATACCAAGGGCCAAAAGAAAGGCAATCCCAATTCCGATTCCCAGAGAAAGCGGATGATATTGTCCTGCAAATGCAAAAATGGCTATTTCTACTCCTTCCCGAGAAATGAGGAGGAGAGATATGATATATATTCCTTTTTTGGTGAGATTGAGGGTTACTTCCTGTTCTACTTGTTCTTTTATTTCACTCCCATGCTTTATCATCCAAATAATACAGGAGGTAATGAGTCCAACGGCAATGAAACTCGCAATGCTTTCCCACAAATCTCCCATCTCTTCCATTTTTTCTAACTGCTTCCCAACAAAAAATAAGAAAAACCCAATACACAACGAAAAAATAATACTGGAAATAAGACCATATATGACGCTGCTTTTGAGATGGGTATTTTTTGTTTTTTCTAAAAATTTAAAAATGAGGATGAGAATCAAAAAGGCTTCTAATCCTTCTCGAAAAGAGACAACAATCCCAGGGATAAGAGCTTCCATAAAGAAAAAAGAAAAAAAGATTTTTTAAAAATTGAAATACGATTTCAATTTTTACGGAAGAGTTGAGATTCGTCAATATAAACAGGGTATTTTCTCTTTCCAAGAATCTTTCTTTCTTCCAGAATGAAGGGGTGCCCATTAAAATTATCCCTTGCGATTGAGGTCATAAGTGTGGCGATTCATAAAAATAGATGGATTCGTCGTTCCTCCTCGCAAAGACGGAACATTCTTAATTCTTCTCCCCTTCATGCATAATTTTCCTCCTTTCTTCCTTCGGAAAAAATTTATCCTGAGTCAATTATCCCGTATGGTGGCGCTTTTGAAAGGTATTTTAAAAGGCGCTTTTTGGCTGGGTATTTTGTTGTTGGTCATTTTTGGGGGACTGTGGGGGAAACAAACCATAGAGCATATTCAAACCACTCAACAGCAGCTGGGGGATGCAACCTACCAACTTCTCCAAGAAAACGGCGAACTGCGCAAAGCTCTCCGGGAAACTTGTCAGAGAGAAAATGCAATCCGGAAATATTTGTATCTCGATACGATTCCCTGTACAGGAATTTTGGAAGAAAAAGCTTCTGTGGATTCTTCTGAAAACGACAAGATTCCTTTCGCTACCGATCTCATTACGCTTCTGGAAACCGCACTTATAACTCCTGAAAAACTAGATCTTCTGCTTCCGGAAGAGGCTCTGCCTGCAAATCCAGAGGAAGAAAAACTTTTTCTGGAAGCCATTAAAAAACCAGAAATTCAAGAGTATTTTAAAAATTTGTCGGTTGCGTTTGTTTTGGATCCTCAGATCCCAGGAGTGGTGCAAGTAAAAAAAGGGGGGGAGAAATTTGCCGATATCTATTGGGATGCCCAAAAAAAGAGGGCGATGATCAACCTCACCATCTCCCAAAAAATTCTTCCTCTTGGGGGATTTACCCGTAGTTTAGAAGGGGTTTTGGCAAATGATAAAACGGGTGAGGTAAAGCGGGCAGAAATGCTCAAACAGCTTTCCCATATCCATTCGGATGATGAGAGTGGAGAAAATTTTCTCCTTTTGGGGCATAATGAAGGGAATGTGGACACGATTATTTTGGCGGTTATCAACCATGAACGAAAAAAAATTACCCTTGTCTCGGTCCCCCGGGATTTATGGGTTGATGATCGTAAAATTAATGCTTTTTATTCTCAATTTGGGAAAGATCTCTTTGTAAAAAGGATGGAAGATCTTTTGGGGCGAAAGATTTCTGGTACGGCGATTATTAACATGGATGTTTTTCCGGCGATGATTGATACCCTAGGGGGCATAGAATATACTTTTTCAAAACCGCTGATAGATGAGACCTATCGAACGGTAAATGGAGGGGAAGAGGGGACTCTCTTTTTTTCCGCTGGAAGGCATACCCTTTCCGGGATAGAAGCCTTACGGGTGGCACGAACGAGACACACTTCCAGTGATTTTGTGCGGGCAGATCGACAGCAAAATATTTTGGTGGCGGTACGGGATAAACTCGCCAAAACAGGATCTGCAGAAAAAATAAAGCAGGTGGTTCCCGTTCTTTTTCGCTATGTCACGACTGATCTGAACCCTCTCTCTACCGTTTTTTTATTTTTGCGGGTAAAGGATTATGAGGTACGAACCGGAAATGTGATGAGCAGCACAAATATCCTCAATGCCGAAATGCACGAGCTGTCGAGTGGGCAAAAAACTTATGTGCTTTTACCGGTTGGTGGGGATTGGAAATTGTTACAGCAGTTTGTTACCGAAGCAGTTCAGAAGTAGAAATCTTTCTCCATACCCAATACCCCAGGACACTGCTAAAAAATAAAAATATTGTTCCCGAAAACACTCTCCAGCCCCAAACAAAACTTTGGGGTTCAAACTTCATCACCACTTGGTGTACACCCGCAGAAAGAGGAATAGCACGGAAAGAATGATTGGCGCGTAATATGGGGGTTTCTTTACCGTCTACTACCGCTTTCCATCCCGGGTACCAGGTCTCGCTCATTAACAGCAGATTATTTCCGGAGGAGCTGACGCGAAGGCTCATATATTCGGGCATTCTTATTTCCCATTGTAAAAAATTTCCAAACGAAATGCGTTTTTCACCGCTTGGACATTCGGGAGATGCACAAGATGGGGGAAAAATCGGTGTTTCCTCTAACAGTACGCTCTCTCCAAAATTTATTTTTCCCGACTGGAGCAGTGCAATTTGTTCCGCACTATTGTTGGTGACTAAAAAATGGGGAACGAGAAACGCCCTATTAAGTGACTGTTTCAATTTATAGGCGGGGTATCCAGCAATGGTTACTTTTTCTGCGAGAGATGGAGGGATTTTTTCATTCGTAAAGAGGTATCGCACTCCCAAAAATTGGTACAGAGACCAGTGCAGGGGTTCAAACACCAGTGGACGATTTTTGGGGAACAGTTCGCTGTAGCTTTTGGTTTTAATACCTCCATTCCCTCCTACTGTTTCAATGCCGGCTATCATCCATTTATTGGGCGTAAAAAGTCCTTTTTCGTCGGCGATTCGGAAGGGAATTCCGGTATCCATTTCTTCTTTTATCGTTTGGAATAGTCGCTCTTCTCGAGGGATATGAAAAAGCCCTGTGGGGGGAACGGGTTCGGAGTAAAAATCTTTTCCGTAGGAGAAAAAGAAGATATTAGAAACAATGGCAACGCTGGTAAAAACTCCAAACAGAACACGCGCAATATTTCCCTTCAATGAATATTCTATTTGAGCCATTCCCAGTGCCGATAGCATACTGACAGCAAAGAAGAAAAATCCTAAAAATTGTGCTGCCATGCGGGCTTTGTCAAATCCTGGAATATGCTCAAAAAAGAAAAAGTGTACCGGTGTATATTTCCCAAAGGAGAGAAAGAGAAAAATAGTGGCAGTAATGGTGAAAAATCTCCCCAATGGATATGTGCTAAAAAAGCCAATGAAACAAAAAAACAATGGGAAAAGCCCAATATACAAATAACTCTGAGTAAGATCGACCGATCCCGTATAGGTCCTCAAAATCTCTTGATCCGCTAAAACGCCCTTAAGATTGGGGAACACCATTTGGAGTAAATCTCCGGGGTATAAAGACATTTGAGAAGCTTGGTCGTAAGAAAGCTCGGTTCTATCCGACTGTACCGCCAGTTCCAGTGCCGGAAAAATAAGGAGTGCCGAAGTGCCCACGGCAAAAATGGCGGTGAGACTGAGTCCTAAAAAAAGTTTTGCAGGCGATTTCCAAGCGGTTTTTAACGGTTCTGTGATGTTTTTTTGCAGAGATGAAAAAAGTGCCATGAGAGAAAAAAGCACGAGCGCGAACGCAATGGAGAGCATGGTATTGATATGCCCCACCAAAAAGCTGATTCCTAAAACTATTCCTGCCAGTAAAAAAAGAAGGATATTTTGGCGTTTTATTGCCAGAAAAAGAGTAAAGAATATCCAGGGAATCCAGGAATACAGTGTTTCTTGCCCCAGATGGGAAAGGTGCCCAATGGCGTACCCAGAAAGAGAAAACAGAATGGCTCCCACGAATGCGGGAAAATATTTTTTGGTGACTGCAAAACTCAGAAAATATGCCCCTAAAGCGCCCCACCAAAAGTGTCCTAAAAACCAATACGGAATCGCTTCAAATCCAAAGGGGGCAAAAAGGCTATAAAAAATCCAAGATCCGGGATAAAATGACATATTTTCTAGGTCTCCAAAAAATGGATATCCCGAAAAACTTCGCTCATTCCAGAGCGGGAAGTGTCCGTTTGCCAGTCCTTCTGCGCCAAAAAAAAGGTAGGGGAATCCAAAAATACGGGTATCCCACTGCAAACTTCGTTCTCCGCTGAGAAGCGGGAAAAAGAAGAGGAAAATAATAAAAAAGAGGAGGGAAATAAACAATAAATGGCGCGCAAATGGTGCAATAACTGGGCGTACTTTTTCCCATCCCTCAGAAATAGCAGAAGTGATTTCTGTTGTTTTTTTCCAAAATGGATTCCAATAATACCGACGAAGAAAACGTGGAGAAAGGTAGGACACGGGGGAAATTAAGAATTAAGAATGTTCCATCCTGTAGGGGCAAATCTGCGTATTTGCCCGAATTAGGAATTTGGAATGTTCCGTCTTTGCGAGGTACGAAGCAATCCATGGTTTCTAAGAATTACAAATTACAAATGAGTGGAGAATCTGTAGGGGCGTTCCAATATGTGGGACGCCCTTTTGAAATTAGGAATTAGAAATGGGGTGCAAAAAGCATCATTATTTTTATCACTGTACAAAACGATCAAAATCACTCTCAAAGATTTGGTCTTGCACAATGCGATACCTTTCAAATTCGGTTTCAGCAAAATCCTTGGCAAGTTCGTGTGTCACTTTCCCTGCGTCAGATAAAACCTCTCGATCGGTCATTTGAATAAATCGATCCAGCCTATTCGCCCAATCTACCATAGTCATAGGAATATGACGATTTGCCATATCTTCCGCAATATCCAAATATGCGGAAACCATCCGTTCCAGAGAAAAAAGTTCTGTTTCCGTGAGATAGTTTTTTGCCATAGAAACATCAAATTTTTGAATCTTTCCATCTGGAGCATCTTTCCAGGTTGTGAGTCCCATGTGCTCTTTTTTGGCATTAGCTCGTGACATAACGACTTCCGCTGCCGTTTGTTTATGAATAGACCAATGAAGCTTATTTTGTACAGTAGCAAAAAACTTTTTCGTCGTTTCTGCAGTCTTATCGTAGTCAATTGCGGTGGTGTAAATATCCGTTATTTTTTGATAAAACTTTCTCTCTGAGAGTCGAATTTCACGGATACGAGAGAGGAGTTCTTCAAAAAATTTTTTGGTAAGGCGAGTCCCTCCGTTTTTTAAGCGCTCGTCATCCATCACAAAGCCTTTTATGGTAAACTCTTTCACAATATCTCGCGCCCATTTCCGAAACTGCACCGCTCGTTCGTTTTCTATCTTAAAACCAAGAGATACAACCGCTTGAAGGTTGTAGTGATCCGCATTTCTCTGAACCTTTCTATTCCCTTCGTTTTGAACTATTAAGTATTGCTTAAGAGTTGAATCATCCACTTCACCATCTTTCATTAGTTTTTTAAGGTGTTGGTTTACGGCGGATACCGAAACGCCATAGAGTTCGGCGATGAGTTTTTGTGTTAACCAAAGGTTTTCATCTTCATATCGCAGTTCAATAGCCGTTTCTTCCCCGCCAAGCGCAGAAGCATACGACAAATACTCCGCCGCCGATGAGCGAATGGTTATATTGCCGGGTTTTTTCTTCGTGCTTGGCATGGGATTACGGTAATAAGATTGGATTTTCTGCACAACCGGTACTGTACTAAAAATCCCACGGGGTGTGCCATGGGATTTTTAGGTGAGAATTTGTTGTTAGAGAGACAAGTCTTATTCTGAAAATTTGAAGCTATCGACCATGATTTTATCTAAAGTGTTGTTATTCTTAGCAAAGACTCTATCTTGTCCTAAATCCCATGCAACTACTTTTCCTCCAAAATTTGGTGTGTAGCGAATGGCATACGCGTAATTGAGAAAACAATCTCCATCTGGACCAGTACCTTCTAAAATAACATCATACATTTTATTTCCTAAATCTTTCATCTGTGGTGCCAGTGTACAACTTTTACCATAAAGAGGGCGTAAAAATGTAATAAGTTTTTCTTTATCAGAAATATCATTTCCAATATTCATTTCCCATCCTTGCAAATATCCCGCATCATAAGTATTAACCCATTGTCCTATTTTTACAGTATCTCCTTCTTGTTTTGCAATAAAATCTACAGTATCTCCTTTTTGTAGGTTTGTTATCGGATCGAGTATGTCGGAATAGAGAAAGGAAAATTTTGCCGTAGTGTTTCCACTGGTAAATTTTCCCGTAAAGGTTTTCAGTTCAAAAAACTTTTCCGGATTCATAAGGGCGATAAAATATGCCATTTCACCTCTGGAAATTTTATATTGAAGCGCTTCATCTGAATATATGTCATACTGAGAAAAAACTTTTTCTTGAAAAAATGGAAATTTTTGACGATCTCCTAAAAGATTTGTTTCAAAAAAATGGAGAGGAGCGGTATACCATCTTCCTATAATTTCTTGTGATAATTGACCAGAAGTGAGCAGTCCTTGGAGCTCATTTTCCACACTATTCAGTTTGTTATAACCGATAAGTACAATTTTCATCGCCTCCGGAAGCGTAATGGTTCCCTGTGGTTTAAATGAACCATCGGCATAACCGTTAATAATACCTGCTTTTTTGGCTTGGCAAACATACGGCGCAAACCATTCCAGTGCGTATACATCATAAAATGTGTATTTGCTCAGGTCACAAGTGGCAATATCCGTCGCAGAAAAAAGGCTACCAATAATAATTTTGGTAAATTCTGCCCGAGTAATGGTTTGCTCTGGCTTAAAGGTGCCATCTGCAAAACCTTTTACTATGTTTTGGTCTTGTACAAATTTTATTTCTTCTTCAAATCGGTGCTCAGCATAGACATCGGAAAAAGCAAGGGTTCCCGTAGGAAAAAGCACGAGTCCGAGCAAAAGGAGGAAAAAAAGGTTCTTCATAAAAAAAGATAAAAGGAAAAATTAAGTTTAAGTCTTCTAAATTCCACCTAAGTTTCAATTCGAAGTGCAACAGGGGAAACAATAGAGAGCGAACATA
>JBAXIU010000029.1:0-18081 GCA_037138215.1 Candidatus Peregrinibacteria bacterium
AACTCCTCCTCATTTTAATTCACTCTGTTGCACTTCGAATTAAAATCTAGGAGTTGGTTGAGGACTATTTTTTGTACACATTGCATTGTCACATTTTCTTACCACCGAGTATTTGCTGGGGGCCATACTGCAGGGTCTGGTTATTTCCCCTGTTGATACTGTAAATGCACAAATATCCAAGGTGTTTGAAGGAGTAGGACTGGGTGTTACGGGTGAAATTATAAATGGAATCTTTATGTTTGCTGAAGAGTAAGCATAGTAAATGTATTTTGTAGAAAAATTGGTAAATTGTTGATAATTTTGAAATGAATTGGCGTAGGGAGATTGGGGAAGTACAAACATTTCAAATGTACCAGAGGGAATAACTTTCCCATCTTTTTGAACTTGTTTTGATTGTCTCGCAAAAACGCTGAGATTCTTTTGTGATTCTGGGAACACATTGGTAATCGGAACATTTTCAAATTCTTCGCCGATTTCAAAGACTGCGAATTCTTCTTTTTTTACCGCCAGAGTATCTCCATTTTTTATAATTGGAAACGATGAGCGCGGAATGATAATACTGGCCGAGATAATATCCGCAGGAGAATCATATTCTTGAGGGGCGGATTTTAAGAGAACAGAAAGCTCATTTTGAGAAGAACTATGGTCTCCTCCGAGTTGATACCCGGCAAAAAAGAGCAAAGTGGCGAGAAATATTCCTAAACCTGTTTTTATGAGAGGGGAAAGTTGAGAAAAAAAGGACATAAAAAAGCAAAAAGTTGATGTGGATATTTTAAAAGTGTGGAATGGCGGATGGCTTTTATCCAGAAAAAAAGAGCAAATTTGCAAGGACTATTTCTAACCCTGTTTTTACGACAGGGGAAAGTTGAGAAAAAAAGGACATAAAAAAGCAAAAAGTTGGTGTAGATATTTTTAAGATTTGGAATGGGAGAATTGTTTTTATCGGTTTATGCTGGTCTGAGGGTTGGAGCTGGCGTAGCGGTAGGATACGGCGTTGGAGTAGGTGTAGGATATGGAGTAGGGGGTATTGTTGGCACTGCTGGAGTTACAGTAGGGGAAGCCGAGGGTTCCGTAGCGGCTCCATGGAGTGCCGTACTACTCCCAGGGCTTACTGATGGGGAGGGTGTTACGCGGAGGGTTGGAGTGGGAGAAGCAAGACTTGATGTGGAAGAAAATACTCCATTGGTTACCACGCTTACTCCTGCATTTACGGGAGGATTTATATTGCTGGTACTACTGGTACTTCCTGAAGTTGTTGGTCCAGGACTTGCCGTTTGCCCGTTGGTGCCGTTTGCGGTGGAGGGTTGATTAGGAACGAGGGCACCTCCGTATCGAGAAGAGAAAAGGGTAAAGTCGGTAAAGTCTACTTTTCCGTCTTGGTTTAGGTCTCCTGCATTGTCAGAAGTGCTCCCATATACTGAAGAGAAGAGTGTGAAGTCTTTAAAATCTACAATTTTGTCGTTATTAAAGTCTGCACGCTTTTGGAGTGATTGCAGGGTCTCTGCAGAAAGAAAGGAATATCCCTTCCAGTCATACGACATTTTTCGGGTATCATTTTTGGTGAGTGGTGAAGAAATGTTCTCGACAAAAACCTGGTAATCTCTGTCTGGAGTTTGTGCGGAAGTAATCACCTGTAAAACATTGGGTCTATACATATCTACTTCTTTTACTTCTAAGTGGTGGGTTCCTCCTTTTTCAAAAATCTTAATATTTTCTGGATTTAAAACAGAAGTATAGGCGAGTTCTTCGTTAAAGGTAATATTTATGGCCGTACTAGAGGTGGAATCCACTCTGGTAATCTTCAAACTTTTTTTCTTGGCATCGTCAATCTTTTCATATCCCGTAAAAGAGACCACATTATCTGCGACTTGTTTTTGTCGCAATTGGAGCTCTTTGGCATCCACAATAATAGAATATTTGTCCTTTGGAATTTGTGGGCCAGTGGTATAAAGAGTCACCACTCGTCCATCTACACTCACATCTATGGCTTTAATATTCAGGATGTCAGCGCTATTCGCACTCTTTACGATTTGAAAATTCTCAGCTCGCACTACTTTACGATCGATAGGAGAAGAAAAAATAATCTGTACTTCACTCGGTCCGGTTGCAATAGAAGATTTTGGATAGGGGCGTTCTTTAATGGAAGTGAGATTTTCTGAAGCAATGTACAACTCCAAATATCCTTCTGCGGTTTTTTGTGTTTTATCCATGGCATTTACTGGTAGCCGGAATGCTCCTCCAATGTTTTCTACTCCAGGTGGTACTACCAGGTCAGGAACATGGAACCATTGTCCATTTCCTTCTTTTAAAATAGGGCGCATACAGAGGAGTGTTCGGGTAGAAATACACTGTTCATTTCCTGCTTTATCCAGAGAAGAAGTTCCATCTGGAAGAGCATCTGCGGTATAAACTGCCTGATTCCCCAAATTTAACACCACCCGAGAGAGATCGTCGTCCATATCCTCCACAAAAACATACGCTGAGAACTTTGTTTTTCCATCGGGAATAACATTGGCAGGTGTGGTATAGCCTTTTGCGCTGAGAACAAGAGGAGGATTTCCCCTTTTAGGTTTATTCACCACATAGACATTCATTTTTTGGACTGCATAGTTCCCTGCCTTATCCGTTGCGGTTACTTCAATTTTTTTTGTTCCCACAAATGTTCCAATAGGAACCGTAAGATCCGCCGAGGAAAACCATCGTGTGCGCCCTTCTGTAAGGCCCGGGGTAAGGGCAATTGGCTCTAATCCCAGCTCTACCAAATTAGCACTTACTCCTTGAATATCATCCGCGCCTCCTGGATCTTCTACTTTTACATGGAGTTTAAATTTTGATATTCCGTCGGCAACGAGGTAGTAATCGGGAGAAACATAAAAATTACTCTCATCAATTTTTGGTCCAGTAGAAGAGTTTTTTCCAACGCGAACCGTAATGGTGGATCGCGTCGCCATTCCATCTTTATCGGTAACGGTGAGGGGAAGTTTATACAGTCCATCAGGGATTCGTGCGGGGGTTACAAATCCTGGGGCTGCGCTCTCAAAAAATCGTGTTTTTCCTACCACTTCCGTTCCTTGAGGCGTTAAAAAGATGGTTCCTTGTCCAATTTGTGCCAATTCTACTGCCACACTGGCAATGTTACTGGCTCCATCTTCGTCTGAAACTTCTACAAAAAATCGAACGGGATTTTCTTTGTCATTCGTTACAATTTCAGCCGGATCGGCGAAAGAGTTTTTAATATCGGGTGCAATTCCCCCTGTTAAATCTTTAGAAACAATGAGGCTCGCATTTCCTGTACGACGAATCCCGCTCTTATTTTCCGCGGTTACCGTTAATTGGTAGGGATCTATTTGAGTATTTACCGTAGTGGGAACTGTTATCTCTAAGGAAAACCATTGCTGAAGGTCCACAATGGGGCCAGGAGTCATCATTGCTCCTGCAACGCCGTCTATGGGTCTGAGATCCACGGTTACTTTTTCAATATCAGCCACACCCAGTGGATCTTTAATGCGGACCCAGAGTGTTGTTTTTGTTTTTCCATCATTGGGAACTTTTCGAGGAGACGCATAGCTTTCACTGGAAAGGACGGTAATAAAAACTTCTTTAGGATTTACGACCTCTTGATCCACAAAAGTATATTTATTTCCTTGTTCATCAAAGTACGCAAATTCTAACGCTCCTGTTTTTTGGGTACTCGGCACCCGAGCAATAATCGTCGTTTTATCGGCCGAAACACTCACCATTTCCACAGGAGTTCCGCCCAGGGTAAGTTTTCCTTTGTCAGAAAAATTCTCTCCCACTACTTTCAGTTCTACGGGAGTATCTTGAAGTGCAAAGGCATCGGGAACGACCCGAATAACTCTGGGAAGTGCGGTAGAAAATCCCGTAAAAAATGCGAGGTTTTTTCCTCCTAAACTTGCGCCTGCAGCTGTTTTCCAGAGATCAGGAGAAGTAAGGAGAGAGTATGGTGTTCCTCCGGTTTGTTTTTCTGTGGTAAGGCGAACGGCGTTCCCTTCTGCTTTTACGGCTATGACTTTGAGGGGGGTTCCTCCCGTAAGGCTATTAATAGCAAAGCTTAAAGCCCGTACTGAATCTGCCGAAGGAGCTTTGGTAAAGGTTGCTAAAACTTCTGTATCGGAAACGGTTTGGATGGACAAAATTCCAAAATCGGGATCAAAAACTTGGCTACTGGATCCCATAAGCATCGTTTGGATGGGATATGGAGAATTAATATTGGGATGTGCAGTCGTAGGACCGCTGGCAATGGTGGTAGCAGCAATAGTCAGCGCGTAGCTCTTATTTTTTAAAGTGGTAACGGGAGAAAGGGTCACACTCTTAAAATCTGCTGAAACTTCTGTTTTTGTGCTGGAGGTAATAAGATTCGGAGATGCCGTATTGGTTCCACTAGAAAGCTCGGTGAGTGTAAAAATGGTAGGGTTAATAAAGGTCCCCTTAATGGGTTCTGCAAAATTTATCGTCACAAATCCTTCCTGGGTTACAACGGATGCAATTTTAGGTCCGAGGTCTTTTACCACTGCAAAGGGAGGAACGATAAAAAATCGAGAAACGAGGGGGTCTCCGTTAATACTCTGCAAAGCCGCAGTAGGAGTAGCCGGATTTTTAATTTCTACATAAGAATGCCGGGTAATCGCCATATAGGAATCGTTGGAAGTCCCGGGAATTTCTCCAGTTTCAATGGTAATACTTTTTCCGTCGGCACCGAGTACGGGAAGGGCACTAAAAGTGAGAATGTCTTGCCCTGGAGTATTGATATCGCGCGGAACATTGGATCCCCAACTATAAAAGTGGGCAGTTTCCAAAGATTGGGGTTTTACCGCATCGGTAAAGGTAATTTTAAGAGATCCGGCATAAGTCCCGTTGGCATTTAAAAGTGGTTCGACTTTGGAAATGGCAAAACTTCCCTGCGTCGGGCTAATACTGGGACGGAAGAAAGGAATTTTTTGTTCTCCTCCGGAAAGTGCCCCTGCTACATTTCCAGTAATTCCGCTTTTCAGTGTTACCCAAAATTGTTCTCCTGCCGGAATATCCGAACCAAGAGAGATAATGACATTCCTTCCGTCCACACGGGTGGTTTTTGGCACTGCTGCCAAATTTCCAGAAAATTCAAAACTGGTTGCTGGTGCTGCAACAATTTCATCGTTAAAAGAAATGGTTATTTCGTTTCCCCGAGAAAGGACCAGCCCGGTGGCTTGGAGTGTTCCACTGGAGCCAATTGTTATTTTTCCCGCTCTGGGCGTCATGGCTACTTCTGAAAGATCACTCTTAATGAGTTGGACATCTTTGAGGCCCATTTCAAAAGATTCTCCAAATGCAGCACTCATATCTACACCGGCTTCTACGGCAACGATATCATCACCTTTTTTTATGGCAATTCCATCTCCTCCGCTCACTGCAACAATTGTTATTTCTCCTGTTTTTCCGAGGTTTTTATCTACAAAAAACCCCTTCCCTTCCAGTATTGTTTGGGCGATGGAAAAATTTTTGATGCTTATTTTAGCAGGGTTATAGGTAATAGTGGCAGAAAATCCTACTATTTTATCAAAATCTCCATTTGACCGAATGACCAATTTTCCCACTTGTCCGGGTGTTGCGGTGTAGTCGTTGGGAATAAAAACATTCACGCCTCCAGAAGCAGCGGTTTCAGCTCCTCCTCCAAAAATATTCGCTTGAAAATTCTTCACAATCTCCGGGGTTGAAAAGAGGATTCCTCCTGCCAAAATGGCAAGAGATGCCAATGCGGTGAGGCTGTATTTTTTGAGGCGGTTCATAAAAGAAAAGAAAGAATAGGTGTATGTTTTAGGGGTACAGGACGCAATCGAGGTCTACATCGAGGTGGCACATTCTCGCTTCTTGGCATGATTCGTAAGGGTATGCATCCAAGAATGTGGGAACGCTATTAATTTTTCGAGTAAACGCTGCATCTTCATAGAAAACTTTATTTTGGCAGTAGAGGGTCTTCATATAATCCCCGTCACAGGTCTTTTTGGGGTTATATCCCATTTTGGTACTGTACATATTTTTTGATTGTCCATGAGGGATAATAATGGTGGTGTTCCCTCTGGTGATGGCGCAATCATTAGCACCCACCACTTTACAGCTCTCAAAAGGGAAGAGTGGTCCATTTACTGGACCAGAGAGGCTTATTTCTCCATTTTGGCAGGTTGCCGTAATGGATGGGCAGGTTTGCCCATACGGAACCCATTGTTCGGTACTGAAGATGGCAGTGGTGTTATGGGCAATGGTTTGTCCGTTAAAACTACAACTGTTTTGAGCAGTCTCTTTTTTATTCATACAGCGAAAGAGTTCAATAATATCTGAAAGATCGGTGACTCCGTTGGTATTCATATCTGCGCGAGCGAGTTGTCCTCCATCGGGTTTTACCGATTCGTTAACAAATTTCATGGCGAGAATGATATCAATGAGATTGAGGTTCCCATCTCCATTAACATCACACATTTGACCGGCTCCAATAAAGGTATACAACATTTTTTGGGCAACAATATTTCCCTTTTGGTACAGGTTTACTACAAAGGTATAGGGCCCAGCGGGCATATCTCGATCAGAATAGGCAGGAATATAGACGGGGACATCAAACAGTGCCGTTTTAAGCCCCGCAGAATCTGCCAGTTTTTTCTTTACCGGATCTTCGGTATTGGCTTCGCGGAGAATAAACTTTTGAATAGAAGGCGGGAATGAAAGAAACTTTTTCTTATCGGTTGATTCTGCAATAGTTCCTTTTAGCATCATGACTTCCATATTCTCTACACCTGCCAATGTTCCTTGTGTAGAGAGGCGTAATTTAAGAGTTTCCGTGGTATCTTTTCCAATCCCTCTGTTTCCAATGGAATCTAAAAAGGTGATATCAACTAAAAAGGGATTAAAGGTAATTGCAGGAGAAGGATCGGAAACATATTCCACCGTTTCAAAATTGAGTTTTCCAGATCCGGCACTCGCCTTTTGCTCTTTATATTTTGCCCGAAAAATATAGGTTCCTTCTTTTGTGGGGATAAAATTTCCGGCAGCAATTCCATCTGAAACAAATGTTTTTCCTCCATCAGTAGAATATTCCCATGTCATTTTTTGTTCTTCTTGGCTTATCACTTCTCCACTTTCTAAGTAGCGTTTGGCATAGAGTTGTATTTTATTTTGGGAGTAGAAAACAGATCCCGTGGGATTGAAAATTTCTATTTTTTTAGTAGAAGAGGGAAGTACTTCAAAAGTATAAGAAGCTGTTTCTTTGAGAGTAGAGTCTTGCACACTAATGGCTGCCGTTCCTATTTCATTTTTTGAAACAAAAACAGTATCTCCCAGACAGGGGAAGTCTTTGGTACAGAGATATCCTTCTGTGGCATTTTTAAAAGTAACACCATCCACTTTGTCGTACAGGCTTCCAATAGAAGTATCGTACGGGGTCCAAATATATGGTCCCGTTCCAGAAAGATGAAGGACAACAATGTTTTCTGATGCAGCATTGGGAATAGCACTGTTGTCTGTTTCTGTTCCTATGGGGAGAGTGTTTTCGAGTCCGTAAGTTTTGGTAAGTTCTGATTGTCCTGCTATGGAGATGGGGAAGTTCCAATCCTTTGCAATGCTATTGATATATACCCCTAAATGTTTTTCTGCCACAAACGAGGTGGTGCTGGTGATACTTTTTCCTTTATATTCCGCCTTTATTTTTGCTGTTCCCCGCGCTGTTACCGTCATAACATTTTTTACAAATGTTCCAATTGTATTTCCATCAAAAGAAAAAATTAATTCTGTTGCCGGAATTTCGAATTTTTCTGCAATGTTTTGGTAATGGGCATATGTTACAAATGAACAGTTCTCTCCCACAAACACTTTTTCAGGACAGGTCGTTTCCATTGAAAGATGGTCCAGCACTGCACCGTACATTCGAGAAACAGTGTTGGAGGTGAGTGTTTGGTATTTTGCGGTAAAGGTTATGTTTCCGCTTTTATCTGCAATGTTTCCGAGCGTAAAAGTGTTTCCAGCAAATACTCCTAAATTATCCGGTGTAGTGGAAAAGGTCACCGCATCATACGCAGAAAAAGGGGCTGTGGTCCCATCGGCAAGGGCTTTGGTAAGGTTAAGAGTACAAGTTCCACCTACTCCTAAATTAAAAGGACACGCATTGTCGGCACTTTTAAGAATAATATTGCTCACTGCAACGGGGGTAGCCGTAGTATCAGTAATGGTCGCTTTCCAGAGATCTGCATTCGATGCAAAAACACTCACTACAGCTCCCAGGAAGAGCGTAGTAAAAAGGGCAAAAAGAGCCTTTTTATGCGGTATTTTTATGTGCATGAGTATGGCTGAATATATAAAAATTCATACCATTTTACCAAAGGAAACCGCAAAAAGCAATGGACTTTTCGGTCAAGAACAGTAGAATTATTTGGTCATTTTTCTCCTGCTCGTGGCTATCGTTAAAACTCATGCTCCATTTCAGCTGAAGGCAAATTTTGTTCCAACGGGAGACCAACCCAAGGCGATTGAAAAACTGGTACAGGGAGTGCAGGAAGGGAAACGCCATCAGGCACTTTTAGGGGCAACAGGAACGGGAAAAACATTTACCATGGCAAATGTTATCCAAAAAACCCAAAAACCAACGCTCATTTTGGCGCATAATAAAACCCTTGCTGCCCAGCTGTGCAATGAGTTTAAAGAATTTTTTCCTGAAAACGCGGTTGCCTATTTTGTTTCGTATTACGATTATTACCAGCCAGAGGCGTATATGCCCCGAACCGATACCTATATTGAAAAAGAAGCGACCATCAACGAAGAAATTGATCGTTATCGTCACAGCGCTACTCTTAATCTTCTCACTCGGGATGATGTCATTATTGTGGCTTCTGTTTCGTGTATTTACGGTTTGGGTCGAGTAGAAGATTACGAAGCCATGGCTATCCCTATCCAACGGGGCAGCATGGTGAAACGCGATGCACTGTTGAGAAAGCTCACCGAAATTCAGTATGTTCGTTGCTCTACCGATTTTAAGCCCGGAATGTTTCATGTGATGGGTGATACCGTAGAAGTTTTTCCTCCATCGTCTGAGAGGGCATATCGCCTTGAATTTTTTGGGGATGAAATTGAAGAAATTCGCGAAGTAGACCCGTTTACCGGAGAAGTATTTGAGTCCATGGAAGAAGTGTATTTTTTCCCATCTAAACACTCGGTTACCACGCCTGAACGGCTAGAAGCAGCAATTACCGAAATAGAAAAAGAACTGGAAGTGCGTGTAAAACAACTCCAAGAAGAAGGGCGCATAATAGAAGCCGAGCGGATTAAAACTCGAACCGAATACGATATTGAGATGCTGAGGGAAACGGGATATTGCAACGGAATAGAGAACTATACTCGCTATCTTTCGGGCTTAGATGCCGGAATGCCCCCTGCAACCCTCATAGATTATTTCCCGAAAGATTTTCTCCTGTTGGTGGATGAGTCCCATATTACCATTCCTCAAATTGGAGGAATGCATAACGGAAACTATTCCCGAAAAAGAACCCTGGTAGAGCACGGTTTTCGGCTTCCTTCTTCGCATGACAATCGTCCTTTAAAATTTGATGAATTTGAGTCCCTTATCTCGCAAGCAGTGTATGTTTCGGCAACACCGGGGAATTATGAAAAAACGCACTGCACCAGCAATGATTTTGCTGAGCAGATTATTCGTCCTACGGGGCTTTTGGATCCTCTTATTTCCGTGCGTCCCTCTCGTATAGAGTTTTGGAAAGAAGAAGTGCACACCATTGCTCAAAAAGAGGCGTTTAACCAAATTGACGATTTAACGATTGAGATTGAAAAACGCATTAAACGCAATGAGCGTGTTTTGGTGACCACCGTGACCAAAAAAATGGCAGAGAAGTTGGCAGAATATTTTTCAGAAATAGGTATTAAAACCAAATACCTCCACTCCGAAATTGAGACTTTTGAGCGGATTGAAACGCTCCGCTTGTTGCGTGAAGGAGTCATTGATGTGATTGTGGGGATTAACCTTTTAAGGGAAGGGTTGGATCTTCCCGAGGTTTCGTTGGTGGCGATTTTAGACGCCGACAAAAAAGGATTTTTGCGTTCTCGAGATGCACTTATTCAGGTTATGGGGCGGGCTGCGCGAAATTCCGAGGGAATGGTGATTTTGTATGCCGATGTGATGACTGATTCTATGGAGGAAGCGATTGGAGAAACCCAACGGCGACGGGCGATTCAAGAGGCGTATAATACCGAACATGGGATTACGCCTACGACGATTATTAAAAAAATTAGTGATATTTCTTCCACCCGATCGAATGCAAATTATGATGTGAAGAAGGTGAAGAAAAATGCGCTTCCAGAGTTGATAAGAGAGCTAGAACAAAAGCTGCAAATGGCAGTGGAGAATTTAGAATTTGAAAAAGCGGTGGATTTGCGAGATGAATTGGAAATGCTGAAAAGGGAACGAGAGGACAAGAAAAAGAATTAGAAATTAAGAATTAAGAATGTTCCGTCATTGCGATCCCGATCAGAGGGAGAAGCAATCCAGGATAAAAATTACAAATGTTCCGTATTGTAGGGGCTTACTACTGTAAGCCCTGGCAGGCAGGAAGCAAGAATGTTGAATATGTCATCATTGCTGAAATATTTCGTAACAACCGTTGGTATCAAAGCAAGAGTATGTTCCATAAAAATTTGAAAATTTATATTGCACCATTATACTGTTTTGCAATACAATAGCTATACTTTTTAAAATTTTTATGAAAACCACTACTACTATTCGTATTGAGGCTGATCTTTTACAGGAATTACAGGGGTTTGCAAAAGCAATAGGCATTTCGTTTGCCACCTTGGCAACGGCGGCATTTCAAAAAGTATTACACGATCGAAAAATTGAACTTTCGATGCCGTCATATCGTTTAAAAGAAGAGTATGAAAAAGAGCTAAAGAATGATCCAGACACGAAAGAAACGGTTTTTAGTGCCAAAAAACCAGGAGATAGTCGTGCATTTCTTTCTTCTCTCATATCCCAATAATATGATACAGCTCATCTATAAAAAAAGGTTTGAAAAATCTTTTCGCAAACAACCGCAAAAGATACAAAAAAAGCAATGGATGTGCTTGAGGTTTTTGAAGTAGATCCTCATCACCCTTCCTTGCGCCGGCACGCATTGCAGGGAAAAGTGTATAAAAATTTAGAGAGTATTGATGTGACGGGTGATATTCGCATTATTTTTCAGCCAAAAACTCTGGAAATAATGGATATTTGGGATATTGGGAGCCATGCCCAGTTATACGGGTAAATTCAAAAATGCCTCTTTCTTTTTGGCGTAAAAACGGGTATACTGGCATGAATTTTTGTTTTAAAAATGGTACGAAACACCCACACCTACACACAAAATTTGCTTTTTCCAACGCTTTTGGGAGAAATTTTAGGAGTGGGGGAAAGGAGGAAGTGCTTTGAGGAGACTCTTCCCAACGCGGTAGCGGTGGTGCCAGTAGCTCCGCCAGCTCCAGCGAAAGCTCCTGAAGCGACAGAAAGTATTTTAAAAACGGAACGGGAATCGCTTGAGGCTCTTCGGAATACTATTGAGGAGGCAAAAAAACCAGAATCTCCAGAGAAGGAAAAAATTGCAAGACCTTACTTTTCAAGAGACATAGGGATTTCGGAATCGGACAAGGAAGAGTCTACTAAAATTCACGAACAAGCAACTGCAGCTTTGAAAAGTCTTAACGATAAGGTTGCTACAATTGGAAAAGATGAAGGACTTCAGGATACAAAGAAAAACGAGATGAAGACTAAAATTACAACCACTCAAACGGAGAAGGTAGATGCTTTCAAAGCAAAGTCTTCACCAGAAATGACAGCAACAGTAGATCAACTCTATACAGATCTCAATAGCCTTTACGACGAAATAGATGGTGATATTCAAAAAGACCAAGAATATGTGTTAGCAACCCAAGCCAACAATTTTACAGCCTTTTTAAGCCTTTTTCCTGAGGATGCGAAAAAGGATTTTACAGGTATGGATAAAATTGTTCCCGTGGGTTTAGAACCTAAAGCCAAAATAAATTTTGACCGTTTAAAAGGGTTTTTAACGGGTAAAAATATAAAAGTTGAGGAAGGAAGCGCAACCCCAAAAACACTTACTTTATTGGTAGAAACAGAAAAAGGAAAAGAGCCTCTCAAAATATCGAGCGTTTTTGACCTCTTAAAACTTCCAGAAATGAAGAATGATTCAAAAACAAAAGGAATGGCGGATTGGATTATGGAAGGTATTACAGCCAAAGAAATAGAGGAATGGGAAAAAGATAAAGATGACAGTAAAATTGAATCGGTTGCAAATTATGCGCTAAAAACTATTTCGGCAGACCAATCAATGCTGATAAATGATAGATCCTCATTAGAAAAATGGCTTAAAGACAACTTCTCTTTCACTGATCCCTCTGCTAATCAAGCAGATAATCTTAATAAATGCGTCCATCTTGCCCTTTTAAAGAAATTTGACGAACAGTCCGCTAATACACCTCTTACTCTTACCATAGATAAAGCTTCAGGAACTTTTGAATTTAGATCTGCAGATCAACAAAAGAATTCTGATTTTGTAGCTAATAAAAACTCATTGCTTACAATAATTAATTCGGTAAAAAATGGTGATACCGATAAAAAATATCCAGAAATTTCTGACGCCACCACTAAAATGCTTGAGGTACAACCGTTGAAAGGGGGACCATTTAATTTTAATGACCAGGCGAAAAGGTTTAAGGGAGAGCTCGAAAAAGCACCTTTTTCCATCTCCGTAGCTAATACTCAAAACATTGTTGATGCCCTCTCTCAGGGCGCAAAAGTAGGGGGAACTGGAGCAGATAAAGAGAATCTCGTAAATCCATGGCTCAGTAATTCTGGAAAATTCTTTCCAACGGAAGACCAAGCAAAATCAGAGGTGCAAAATACAGAAGGAAAAGCCTTAATAGAAGCGGTAAAGAGCAACGATAAAGAAAAGATTCGCATTGCGTTTCACACTTTTGCCAGTATTCATGCTCTTAATGCTGTTTATAATTTAAGTGATTCAAAGGGGAAAGATGATTTTAAAAATGAACTGACCAGCAAAGGATTTGGTGCGCAAGCAAATGCTATTTTTGAGGCGTTTGAGAGTGAGATAGGGGTAGATCCCGATAAAACACCGTTTCTCTCAAAATTTGGAAGTTTAACAAAAACAGCAGATGAAGCGGATCAGCGGGATAATGTTTCCACATTTACGAAAGAGCAAAACATAAAAGAAGAAGCCAGAACTCGAATGATAAACGATAAAATTAACGAACATCCATTTTTAAGTATTCTTGCCAAATTTTTTCATATTGACCTTGCTAACCTTGCTACCGGAGAAGGTTGGCTTTCATCTCTAGTGCGAGGTATGTTGGAAGTGGACTTTAAGAAGGGACCCGATGGAAAACCATTGGACCCTCCAAAACTTCTTCCCGAGGATGATACATATAAAGATGCCATAAAAGGATTTCTTGCAGATGGAAAAATTCCTGAATCACGGAAGACTTTTAATGCCTTTTCAGATTTAGTAGAGAATTTTGTTAAAGCCCCTGATACACTGAAAAATAATATAAAAGGTTTGGAAAATAAAACCGATGAGGGCTCAAAAATGGCAAAAACACTCATCAACGATAGTCTTCTCCTCTTCCCTGATTCCACCATTATTCGGGGTGATATTGCAAAGAAAACCATTACTTTTAGGGCAGGAATCCCTACAGATTGGGCAAAAATGCGGGTATTTTTTGGGGCAGATACGGAAAATGCCAACCGAGGAATTATGGAAAAAGGAACTGCGATGGTTGAGGGCTTAACCAAAGGCTTCAGTTCTATCACTGACAGTTTTTCGATAGGAGATTCTAGCGAGACTGCTTTAGACAATCTCATTCCCACCGCTCAAGAAAATTCTAGTAAATTTCAAGAGAAAGCTGAATTCCCAGCTATCCGCTCGTGCAAAGCAGAAGGTGATGAAATTACTATTTCATGGAGTAATGAAAAAAGCATGATGAGGAAACTCGTGGATAAGGTAACAGGAAAAGAAACTCCTCCAGGCAAAACGCCTGATCCTGATACTTCCAAATAAATCCCGCTCCCATAAACCACATACCCCGCTGTTTTTCCAGCGGGTTTTTTGTATCCCTTATTCTTGCCAAAAAAACAAAAAGAACGATAAAATGAGCGGGATTTTTTCTCTTTTATGAAAGACTTTTCCCGTTACGAATTAAAAGCCGGACTTGCAAAAATGTTAAAAGGTGGGGTAATTATGGATGTGGTGAACGCCGAACAGGCGCGTATTGCGGAAGATGCCGGTGCGGTTGCCGTTATGGCGCTGGAGCGCGTTCCTTCGGATATTCGTCGTGATGGGGGCGTGGCACGGGCATCTGACCCGAAAATGATTAAAGAAATTATTGCTGCCGTTACTATTCCGGTTATGGCAAAAGTACGAATCGGGCACTTTGTGGAAGCGCAGGTTTTGGAAAGTTTGGGAGTGGATTACATTGATGAAAGCGAAGTATTAACGCCTGCGGATAGCGAGTTTCATATTGATAAATGGACATTTGCGGTGCCATTTGTGTGTGGTGCCACCAACCTCGGCGAAGCGCTCAGGCGAATAGCGGAAGGCGCGGCGTTTATCCGTACGAAAGGAGAAGCGGGAACGGGAGATGTGCTGAATGCGGTGACCCATTTCCGTAAAATTGATCGAGAAATTCGGTCTCTGGCGGGAAAAAATACGGCAGAGTTGGTGCGCTATGGAAAAGAAATCGGGGCGCCCTTGGAATTGTTAGAACTCGTGAGAGATACTGGACGCCTCCCCGTAGTAAATTTTGCAGCCGGAGGAATTGCTACACCGGCAGATGCGGCGCTTTTGATGCAACTCGGAACAGAAGGAGTATTTGTCGGATCTGGAATTTTTAAATCTGAAAATCCTGCAAAACGCGCAAAGGCTATTGTGGAAGCGGTGACACATTATAACGATCCGGATGTTATTGCCCGTGTGAGTGAAGATTTAGGAATTTGCATGGATTCTACCTGCTCAAAAGATGTTGCCGTAAAGTATGAAGAAAGGGGATGGTGAGAATTAAGAATTAGGAATGTTCCGTCATTGCGAGCGAGGTCACGAGCGTAGCAATCCATGCTAAAGAATTGCAAATGATGGAACAAATGAAGAATTAAGGTGGGGCGTGTCTTTTGTAGGGGCGCAATGCATTGCGCCCTTCTGGTAATTAAATCATGTTTTTGTTTGATGACCGATGAAAATTTTAGCCATTGATTACGGCGAAAAGCGAGTAGGTTTGGCCGTAGGGAACACGGACTTGGGGATTGCATTTCCCAGAGGAATTTTGGAGAACACGGAAAATCTTTTGCCAGTTTTGGCGCAGTTTTGTCAGCAGGAAAAAATAGATCGTATTATTCTTGGCTACCCATTACCACTTTCTGGGGAACGAGGAGCACATATTAAAAAATACGAGTCTTTTGCAGATGACGCAGAAGATTTTTTACGGATTCCGGTGGAATTGTATTGTGAGCGATTCTCCAGCAAAACAGCGGGGGATTCTCTTTCCCAAATGGGGGAATCTTCTCGTAAACAGCGGGGCAAAAAAGACGATATGGCGGCGGCTATATTTTTGCAGGAATATATGCGCGCTTGAAGCCCTTATTTTACTTTAATGGGTTTATTGGTGGCCTGTTTTTCTGCCACACGGGTAATGCCTTTGGTTGCCTCTTTTAAAAATTTGGTGGCAGAATCCGTACTGTTTTGTAAAGGGTCTAATGCCTGAGAAATAGCCGATTCCAGCGGTGTTCCATAATCTATAATACTTTCGAGTTCCGTTCTTTCTTTCATGTAGTCTTCCCACATTTTTTGGGATTGGGCATCTCGCCGTTGGAGTTCTTCTGCCATTTGAGAGAGCAGGGGATATGATTGTTTGGGCATTTCAATGCGCGCTTTTGTTTTATAGTCTTCTTCATCTTGTGGGCCGGTAATGGGAGAAATTCCATACAGCATTTCTCCTTTTTTATCGTGTGGTAAAAGACGGAGCGAAAAGCTATTGCCCATGCTATCGGAAGCCGAGATGTCAAAGGTTTGAAATATTCCCTGATAAAAATTCTTGGATTCTGCTTGTGCCTCTGCATCTAGCCGTGCAAGTGTGGTATCGGAAAAAGAAAAAAACGAAGTATTGGAGTTTCCAGATTGTCCTTTGGGGTCATCTTTCCCAATCTGCGATATTCCTTCAATAATGGGGGAGCTTTTAATATCCTCTATACTTTGCATGAGCTGCGCCCATGCCGTTTTGGTCGCCGTGAAGAGTTCTTTTTTGGGATCATCTTTACACTGTTCTTTTTCGTATTCGGAAACTCCCTGGTTTTCCAGTACTGCGCCTTGGTGGTATCGCCATTGGTCAAACGCAACGAGGACTTTTTCTAGTCGTTTTTGAATGTCTTTGGCTTTTATTTTTACTTCACTACTGCTCTCGTCTCCGCACGCTAGTTCGGTTCGGGGAAAAGTTTTTAAAATATTGGACAGGAGGGATTCTAATTCTTCTAAATCTCCTAAAAAACAGCGGGAGTTCCAGTAATCGGACTGCGCAAAAAGAAAATTTTGGAAGCCAAACCATTGGAGCTGTATTTCCGCTACGACTTGATTCCCAAAAGATCCTTCACACGCCGTATTTGGTTTACTTTTATCAATAAGGCTCTGCAAATTCTTTGCTTCGTTTATCAGCGATTTTACTTCCGCTTTTCCTCCTATAATAGTTTTTTTGAGTTCTTCGTTTTTGGTATCTGCTTTTTGGGCAGGGGTTTCGGCTTGGGCAAAATCACCAAAAACACTGCAGAGGAGAAAAACCGCCAGCAGGAGGGGAATACGCCATTTCATGCCACTACTATATCAGAATCAAAAAAAAGAGCCACCCTTCTTGGGTGGCAAGTCTCTTTTTCAAAATATTATTTGGGGATCATCGTTTGTGGGAGCTTATTTTTACCCCCTTCCTCCCTTACAAGGAGGGCTTTTTAAAATGTGCTACTTTAAAAATGTGTATTTGGAAACGATTCGTTCATCTTCTGTGGTGACTTGAGGACCAGTTTCCATGGCTTCTACCAATGTTTTTACCAGTTCTTCTGGATTTTCCGAGAAGAAAATGCGGTCTCCTTCTTCACGGTGACACATGGCAATGACTTCTTTTACATGGGATGATATTCCGTCAGCACTCGTAAGGACTCCAATATATCGCCCTTCGTCAAAAGCAACGGTAAATTCGTTCAGGGTTCCAATTCCGCCCCCTAAAATAATAACCGCGTCAGAAAAACGAATATTTAAAATATCGCGTTGCATAAGCCCCATTCCGGTATACAAAATCATATCATACGGATCAATGGGGGAGTTGTATTTATCGAGATGTTCTCGTCGTGAAAATGCTGGAGAAACCCCCATTACAAAACCACCAGCGTGTTTTGC
Organism: Candidatus Peregrinibacteria bacterium; assembly: GCA_037138215.1. Classification (GTDB taxonomy): domain Bacteria; phylum Patescibacteriota; class Gracilibacteria; order CAIRYL01; family CAIRYL01; genus CAIRYL01. The sequence goes on from JBAXIU010000029.1 coordinate 17,487, forward strand.
TCCAATGGCACTGTCATTGGGTAGCCCTGGGCACGCGCCATTTACCAGAATATTTCCGGTTGTCGCAATAGCTTCTCCAATACGAATGGCAAGTTTTGTATTTTCTTGTCGTACAATATCTGGTCCTTGGGCGGAGCCCATAACTCCAATGCGAAATTTATGGGCAAAGTTTTGGTAAAAAGTCTCGGTCATGTGGTGTTGGTGTAAAAGTGTTCCTGTATCTTACCGGAAAAAAAAGAAAAATGAAAGATCTTCTTCAAAAAAAAGGAAGGGGTTGGTAGACTGGGTGGCGTGCCCCAGGAAAAATTTTAATGAGATGGGCGCCCCAATGGGGAAATCTCAAACGAGTCAGACGCCCCAGCGGTTTATAGAGGACAGGTTTATAACCTGTCCCTACACACCATTGAAGACTTTTTCTTTCTGAGAAGTCTTTTTTTTGCTTTCTGGTAAAGCTTCGGGAGTTCTATCCTCCCCATCAGCTCCAGCGAACTTTGAGGGATTGAAACGAAAGAATATTTCGGCGTTCACTTTCCACTTCTTTCCTTCTTTTTTGCGGTACATCTCAATCCTATCCACAAAGAGATTACAAAGGATT
>JBAXIU010000030.1:0-17093 GCA_037138215.1 Candidatus Peregrinibacteria bacterium
ATACTTCTTATTTGCTGCATCCGTATCCCCTGTCGGTGCCAACAAGCCCGTTATTGTTCCCGTAACATTTAATTTTTTCAATGTATTATCCCAAGATAAATGACTATTATCCTGTGTTAAAACAGAACCATCAGAAAAAGGAATAGAACCGTTTGTAAATGATGTAGATCCTGTTCCTCCTTGCGCCACCGTTACCGCTGCATTTGTTGTTAAAATGGTGGCATTCGCATCCGGAAGCGTAAATGTTTTCTCTGCTGTTGTGGGTCCCGTAAACTTTGTAAATCCATTCCCGGTTCCTCCGTAATTGGACGCTATTACTCCGGTTACATCTGCTGATCCATTAAAACTATTTCCGTAAATATTGCGTGGGGTAGTAAGGGTTGCAACACTTCCTGCTATAGCATCTCCTTGAAAAACCAATGTTTTGCGTTCAAGAATTGGAGAAGCAACCGTAATAAAGAGATTTGTTCCATTAAATTCCATGGCACCCGCTTCTGCTGTTGTTAAATTTGTACCAGTAGTGAATTTTAATGGCGCTGTCCCTGCAGTAGCGGTTCCCGCTTTTAAATGGAGTGATGCAGTTGGAGTAATAGTCCCAATTCCCACATTTCCATTGGATCCTAAAATGATCATTCTCTGGAGAGCATTGGTGGTAAAATTAAGATTCCCTGTTGATTTAGAACTTAAACCTAGATCTTGTGTAGCATTTGACCCCGCGGCATAAATAGTATTGAAACCGAGTCCAATACCCTGAGAGGCATTATCGTGTCTAAATTCAAAACCACCGGACGCAGCGTTGACCGTTCCCGTTACATAAAAAGGTAAACCAGTAGGATGAGTACCAGTTCTGGTAGCCCCTGCCACAATATCAACTTTATTGGTTGGCGTTGCAATGCCTATTCCTAACCTTTTATTGGTATTATCCCAAACAAAAGTAGAATCCGCGTTAAACCCAGTTCCAGAGCGAAATTGAATGGATCCATCCGCTGTTCCTCCTGAAACGGTGTTCAAAACCCCACTTGAAAAAGCAAGTCCTGTTCCCAATCTTATTTCAGAAGGAACACCATCTGTTGCATTTGGATTTCCTAAAAGTCTTGAAGCTGCAACATTTTGCATTTTTGCATAAGTAATGGCATTATTAGCAATTACCGGAACCGTAGCGGTTCCTGTTAAGTCTCCTGCTAGCTGAATTTTTCCGGGAGTATTTGCATCAGCAAATGGAACTCCAATCGCCCCCGTACTAATCCACGCACTTCCATTACACACATAAGTCCCTCCATCGGTTATATTATAGGTTGCCCACAATTTAGTAGAATTAGGAAGAGTATCGGTACATGCGCCATAAGCAGCTATTACCGGACCTATTCCAGCACTTCCGGATACGGGGGCTTTCCAACTCAGTCCGTTCACCAAACTATCCACATAAATCTTATTCGTTGCATCGGTATCTGTTGTTGGTGTCAGTAAACCCGTTATGGTTCCTGCTGTAATTTTTTCTGTCGTAAAATTTCCGTATCCATCTCGAGCAACAAGAGTATTAGCAGTATTTGAAGAAGTAGCATTGGTAGAAAGAGAACCACTAGAAAAGAGTAATCCATTCCCAATAGTAATTTCTGATGGAACGGCGGAACTTCCGTTTGGATTCCCGAGGAGTTTTGACGCCGATACATTTTGTATTTTTGCATATGTTATTGCATTATTGGCAACATCCACAGTAGCAATAGTTCCATCCGTAATTCCCGTACTCGTTATTCCGGTTAAACCCGCACCAGAACCAGTAAAAGAGGTGCCCGTAATAGCCCCTCCATTAATAGTTCCTGTGGTGGATATCGCTTGTGCGCCAAACGCTGGTGCTATTTTACTTCCTGCAATTGCTGCTGTTGTAGAAATATCTGCATTCGTAATGGTTGCGTCCAAAATTCCCGTACTGGTTATTCCTGTTAAATTTGCTCCTGAACCTGCAAATGCCGTAGCCGTTACAGTCCCATTCACATCTAAGGCTGTAGTGGGTGCTGCTTTTCCAATTCCTAATCGTTTATTAGTGTTATCCCACATAAAATTTGTAGAATCCGCATCAAATCCTACTCCAGAGCGAAACTGTACTGATCCATTTACCGTTCCTCCAGAAGTTCCACCTCCTGCAGCAATTATTGATGCCCAAGAACTTTTACAATCTGTTCCAACACAAAGAGATCCCCCTTGAATCTGACCAGTGGTAGTAATATTTTGCGCACCAAAATCCGGAGAAATTTTAGTTCCCGCTATTGCTGCCGCCCCTGCAATATCTGCATTTGCAATGGTTCCGTCGGCAATTCCCGTACTGGTTATTCCTGTTAACCCGGCCCCTGAACCAGTAAAAGAGGTGCCCGTAATAGCCCCTCCATTAATAGTTCCTGTGGTGGATATATTTTGTGTTCCAAAATCTGGAGAAATTTTAGTTCCCGCTATTGCTGCCGTTCCTGAAATATCCGCATTTACAAGGGATCCATCTGTAATTCCAACATTACTGTAAACACCATCTAAAACACCGGAAATCTTAATCTTCCCTGGTGTATTTGTATCTGCATATGGTACTCCAATGGTTCCCGAGCTTACCCATTCGTTTCCATTACACACATAAGTACCGTCATCTGTTCTATTATAAGTTGTCCAAAACTTATTTGCTGCAACACATACTCCATACGCGGTTATTACCGGTCCTGTTCCAATACTTCCCGACACAGAAGGTTTCCAAACAAGCCCATTAACACGATTATCAACATATTGTTTATTTGCCGCATCGGTATTAGCAGTAGGGTCCAATAAGCCCGTAATTTTATAATTTGCCATAAAAAGATCCGCATTAGGGGCACTTAGCGCACTCCAAGAAAGATTTGTCAATCCGGATCCGTTTCCTATAAACCCTGTTGCTTTTATGTTTCCGTTCACTTCTAATTTTTCAGAAGGGGTAGATAATCCGATTCCCACATTTCCATTGCTTTTTACCGTTAACCAATCATTTCCATTCCATATCCGAAAATCACCACTGGTATTGTCCACATACACAGAAGCACTATTTGTTCCACTTAACAGTTTTAATTCCGCATTCCCATCTATATCACTCACCTTTATCTTTGTTCCCACCCCTCCATCTGCAACACTATTTCCCACTTCTAATCTCTCTGTTGGAGCAGCATTTCCAATTCCTAGTCGTTGGGTAGTGTTATTCCAAAAAAGGGCGGTATCATTCGCACCAAATGATCCTGCCGTAGCTCCTCGAAATTGCAAAGCACCTGCTACTGTCCCCGAAGAACTTCCTCCTCCTGCAGAAACCACATCCGCCCAAGTATTTTTACAATCCACACCAATACAAAATCCACTGGCCTTCACATTTCCATTCACTTCCAATGCTTGCCCTAGTGCTGTAGTAACACCAATCCCCACTTTTCCGGTATTATCAATCTTCATTTTTGAAGTCCCTCCAAGCCCATTAGTGTAAAAATTAATAGCACCACTGGGCCCTGTCACAATATCCAAAGAATTTAAACTCACTCCCAGTCCATACTCAGTTCCTGCTCCTGCATCATACAATTTTAATTTTAAATTATTTCCTGCAACAGAACTATATGTCCCTCCCAATGAAAGCCTTACCGGTGTTGCAGTAGATGAACTGGTACTATTCCCAATACCAATATTTCCGTTATAGGTGAGTATTCCTGTTCCTGTTTGCCACTGCCCTAAAGTATTAGGACTTTCACAAATAGCAGATGGAGAAACTCCCGTTGCCCCACTGGAATATCCCCTAAGCACGGTTCCAAGGGCACATGGACTTTTTAAAACATCACGAACTTCCTGCAAATGCACGGCTTTCATAGTCGTGGTTCCTCCCACTAAAGGATCATCCGTGAATGCCGCAAACGACGGCACCGAAATACTGGAGATAAGGAAAAAAGCGCTGCACAGAGCAAAGAGTCTTTTAGCCATAAAAGAGGTGTGATATATATTTCCACCGTCTATTTTGAAGGAAAAATAAGAAAAAGTCAAACGCAAGGAGAGAGATTTTGGATTTAAGATTTTGGATCTCCGATCTCGGTTGAGGACAAGCTTTTGATTTTTTGACGACCAGAGGATGCATTCCTAATTCCTAATTCCTAATTCCTAATTCCTAATTCCTAATTCCTAATTTTTTCTGTACCCTGGACCTTGCACTATTTAAAATCTAAAACTCATCTCCCATGTCTTCTATTCACCTGCTTCCCGAAAACTTACGCAACCAAATTGCCGCTGGAGAAGTGGTAGAACGCCCCGCAAGTGTGGTAAAAGAATTGGTAGAAAATGCGATTGATGCCGGAGGAACCCACATTGAAATACGAATACAGGAAGGAGGAAGAGAAAAAATAGAAGTACAAGATAACGGAAAAGGAATGGACGAAGAGGACGCCAAAATGTGTTTTTTCCGCTATGCGACCTCCAAAATTTCTACCACGGATGATTTATTTGCACTGCATTCTTTTGGATTTCGAGGAGAAGCCATTGCCGCTATTTCCTCCGTTTCCCGCATGACCATTACCACCAAAACGGAAAAAATGCCCGCCGGTATTGCTGTTTCAGGAGAAGAGAAAAACCTGAGCACCAAAGCCGTTGGATGCCAAACAGGAACCACCGTTACAGTAGAAGACCTGTTTTGGAATGTTCCTGCTCGACGCAAATTTTTAAAATCAGAAGCTATAGAATGGCGAGAAATAGCGAAGATTTTGGAATCTTTTACCCTTTCCCATCCAGAAATTTCTTTTCGAGTAGAAAAAGACGGAAAAACAGTGATGGATTTCCCTTCCTCTTCCGTGCCCCTTGCCCCCCTTGTAAGGGGGGTGCCCGAAGGGCGGGGGGTGGGGATGCCGAAAATAGGGGATAAAAATGAGGTCTCCATAAATACCAACCTCCCCCTCCAAAACCGTATCGCTTCTCTTTTTGGACACGAGTTCGCAGATTCTCTTTTGCCACTGAGATACGATGGAGCAGAAATTCAAATTTCCGGATTCTGTAGCCATCCTCATAACCATAGAGGGACCAAAGACCGACAATTTTTATGGGTAAATAAGAGGAGCATTACGAATGATAAAAATATCGATACTGCTGTATACCGGGCATATGAATCCCTTATTCCCAAAGGACGAAAACCATCTTTTTTCCTTTCTCTCACCATTCATCCCGAATTAGTAGACATGAATGTGCATCCCCGTAAATCGGAAGTGCGGTTTTTACATCCCCTCTATGAGGTTGTAAAAGGCGCATTTGACCATGCCCTTAATGGGGAATACCAGGCTTTTTCAGAAAAATATGCAATAGGAGGTGAAAAGTGGAGAGAAATAGAAGGAAATAGCATAACAGGGGGTCATGATCCCCTGTTGGTGAATGCCCCTCTGATCAGGAATAGCATTCCATTAGATACCTTTGCAAAGGGCGCGCCATTGGCGCGCCCCTACGACAACCCACCTAAAGTTCCAAATTTTTCATTCCCTACGCTAACCCTCAGGGACCTTGATCCGAGCCCCTTAGGATCGATTTTCCCCCTAAAGCGCAAAGTTATAGGACAAATCCGGAAATCATTTTTGGTAATGGAAGAAGAAGATGGAATTCTTATTATAGACCAGCACGCCGTGCATGAGCGCGTGCGATACGAAGAACTGATGCGCCAAGTGCACGAGAAGAAAATAGCTTCTCAAGAACTCCTCACTCCCATGGTTATTACCGTATCCCCTTCCGAAAAAGCGCTGCTTCTTTCGGAGCAGGAAGACTTAGAACTACTCGGATTTTCCATAGCCGAATTTGGAGACCGAGAAATAGCCGTTTCTGCCGTTCCTTCCGGTACAGGGGAAAGAGCAGTGGAAGAACTGCTGCGGGATATTTTAGAGGATCTCTCTTCTCCTCATCCAAAAGATGGACGGGAAACGAAAAAAACGCTGGAGCGCATTGCCACTTATGCGTCTTGCCGAGGAGCGATAAAATTTGGAGACGCGCTCACTTTGCCAGAAATGGAGAGTCTCGTAGAAAAATGGGAAGCCTGTGGACGGGGATTTTCCTGCGCACACGGAAGACCGGTGTATAAAAAAATTCTGTTTACGGATTTAGAGCATGACCACGGACGGTAGAACATTCTTCACAATCCATTAACCCCTCATATCCGTCTTTAAAAACCCGTTCTGCCAATTCCATCCCCCCACTCTTCATTATGCGTCCGCCGCAAAAAATATGGACGCGGGTTGGTTTTACATACTGCAAAATTCCCGCCGAATGGGAAACAAGGATCACCGCATTTTTTCCGTTTTCTAAAAACGCATTTATTCCCTCTGCTACCGCTTTTACCGCATCAATATCTAATCCGGAATCAATTTCGTCCAAAAATGCCAGCCGCGCACCTAAAGTGAGCAGACTCGCCATTTCCATTTTTTTTCGTTCTCCACCAGATGCACCTACATTTAAAGGACGACTAAGAAACGAAAGCGGAAGATGACTTTTTTTCAGATTTTCCTGTAACACTTTTTTAAATACCATAATGGAGCGCTTTTCTCGTTCTTTATCCGCTGCACGAAAAACATCCTGCGCACTCACCCCTTCAATTTCTGGGGGATTTTGATGGGAGAGAAAAATTCCCCTTTTTGCCCTTTCATGCGTGGGGAGTGCAGAAATTTCTTCTCCTAAAAGCTCAATGGTTCCCCCTGTTTTAGTGTAGTGAGGGTGCCCCAACAAAACTTTTCCAAAGGTTGATTTTCCGCTTCCATTAAGACCTAACATAAGATGAAGTTCTTGAGGAAGCACCGAAAGCGTAATACCCCGTAAGATGGGTGTGTGGTCCAGTTCTGCCGTAAGATTGGTAATGGAAAGCATGATGAGAAATTAAAGGAAAGTCACAATAATAAATCGCAAAAAATCGAGGAGAAAAAACGCAAGGAGCGGAGAGAAATCAACCATTCCCCATTGGTGCGGTACTTTTTTCACAATATCTAAGAGCGGATCTGTTAAATCTGCCAGAAAAAAATACAATCTCCCTTTCGGAATATTGGGGAACCACGACCAGATGACGCGGAGAAATAAGAAGAATTGGAGTGACGAGAGGAAGAGGAGGAGAAAATCAATAATCATGGGAGGGGAGAGGAAATTAAGAATTAAGAATATTCCGTCATTGCGAGGAGGGACGACGAAGCAATCCAGGCAATTACAAATGACAAATAGTGGGAGGGGCTGTAGAGACGCCCCGCTGGGGCGTCTCATTTGGTTGGAATTTTGTAGGGGAGCAATACTTTGCGCCCTGCGGGACGCCCTTTTGGAATGGTGTAATCAAAAATTTTTGTTCCCTCCCACCTCTGTTTTCACATTTTCGACCGTAGGAAAAGGTTTCTCAACCTGTTTTTTGTTATGAGGGCAGGTTATAAACCTGTCCCTACACATTCTTAATTCTTAATTTTTAATTCTTCCTCCACCGGCACTTCCACCACCTCTTCTTTTTTTGTAAGGGGAACTCTTAGCAGCGTTCCTCGAGTGGGATGCGTTGAAAAATCATTTCCAATATAAATGGTAATAGGACTTTGAGGAGCAGAAGAAACTTCCGGTGCATTAGAAGCGGTGGAAGGCGAAGGGAGAGGAGGTTTTATGGGAGTAAAAACAGCAGAAATTTTGCGCTGCAATACCGGAATAAGTGCTGCAATTTCAGGAGTATCCCAATATTCTACTGTGGTTACTTCTCTTGGCGTTCCTGCTTCTGCATTGCTTACAGGTGCTACCAAAATGCCATACTTCATGAGATGTTGCGCAGTGGTATTGGCAACGCCCTCTTTTTTCGTAGTGTTTAAAATCGTTACTTTGGGAGGATTAGTGAGAAACCCACGATTCTCAAAAAGAATTTCAGAGAAAAACTGAATTTGTGCATACGGATTTTTTTCACCGGTCATATCGGGCAGCAGAACAGATGCGCCATCAAAATCTTCTCGAGGAGGGGTATATAAAAATCCACCACTTCCCTTGTCAGGGTCATTATTAACACCTCCTGCAAAAATAGCATTGGAAGAAACTTGCGACACTTCTGCACCCAAAGAAATCATCTCTTGCCAGGAAAGATCACTCCAAAAATTTTGCTCAATAATGGTAAGAAACTGGCGAATTTTTGGGGGACTCGTTAATACGCCTTTCTCCAGGGCTTCTTCTTTTAAGGCCGCAATAAGCTGTTTTTGTCGACGAGACCGCTCAAAATCAGAACTATTATGACGAGACCTCACAAATTTTAAAGCCGTTTCACCATCCATTTGGTGTACTCCTGGCTCCATTTTAAAAATCTCCTCTCCATAATTTTCGGTGGGATACGAGCTATCATAAATGCGCTTATCCACATTTACCGTTACCCCCCCCATAGCATCTACCAATTCTACAAACCCATGAAAATCAACCACTACAAACCGCTGAATTTCATACCCCGTAATTTTTGTAACAGCGTTTTTCATGTACTCCATACCATGGATGCGTTGCACTTCTGGATCTTTTTCTGCTCTCCAATAGCTAATACCATCCCGAAAAACTTCATTAATGCGCCCTGCTCTCGGCTCTTTTTCAATTTTATAAGAGATATAGAGATCCCGAGGGAGAGAAATCATAGAAACGCTATGCGTTTTGGAGTCAATACTCATGAGAATAATGGTATCGGTGAGATTTTCTCCCGAATGCCCCTTTCCTCCAATCCCCAAAATGAGAATATTCGTGAGCCCATGCTTGTCCATTGGGAGATCTTCCCCCAGAGTGGAAACAATGAGTTTTTGCTGAAGAGAAGAAAAAGAAAGAGAAGAGGAAAGCTGAAAAACCAGAAAAACAATAAGCGCAATAGCAGGAAAGAGCCATAACAGCATCATTTTCCATGACCTGGAAACGCGAGCTTCTTCTACTGCTTCAAAATTCACCACAGGTGCGCGTTTGGTAACTTTTTGGGAAATATGATAGGGAAGAGCTTCCTCTACCTTCTCCTCTTCTTCTTTTTTGGCCACCAGAGAAAAATCTTTTATTTTTTCAGTAACTTCCAAAAGCATTTCTTTGGATGGTTTGCGAAATACAAACCAGGACGAAGCACTTTTAAAAACACGAGTCCAAAAAGATTTAACAGCCTTGAGGATCATTTTTTTTCGCGTCGATTTGCGGAGGTTTCGTTTCTCAAAATTCATGGAAAAAGGGGAAGAGGGAGGGGAATTAGGAATTAGGAATTAGGAATTAGTGGGGGGCGTAGGGGCGCAATGCTTTGCGCCCTTTTGAATTATAAATTACAAATTACAAATGGGAGCAATAATGGATTTTGTAGGAAAAACATAATGGGTGATAAAGGGCAGAGAGGATACACAAAAACATTCTGCTTCAAGTTTAGCGTAGATTTCAAGAGGAAAAGCCTTATTGCGGAGAACAGATTTGGAAAAAACTATACGGAGGAAGTGGTTTTGGTAGAAAGAAGAAGTCCTTTGTTACAAGCGGTTTCTTCTTCTTTTCAGAATAAAGACAAGGCAGAGATAGAAGACTGTAAAATTTACACATGAAAAACGAACTTAAAAACACTGGAGGCAGACCTTCAAAACTGACGGAAACAGTCATTGCAAAACTGGAGGGGTTATTGGAGACCGAAGAGAATATATTGTTTCTCACTGATCAAGAATTGTTTGAAGAATTAAATGACGGGCTAAACGAAAAAGAAAGGGTGTCGTATACCTCTTTTAAAGATTGGAAAGCGGGAAGAGAGCAAAAAGAAAGCCTCCTGTATGAGAGGTTTTCGTCCCTTATAAAAAAGGCGTTGAGGAAACAGAAAAGAAATCTCTTTGAAAAAATGATGAATGGTAAAGAAGCACAATGGCAAAAATACGCATGGATTATTGAGCGAAAATTTTCAGAGTGGAATATGCGAAAGATTATGAAATTTGAAACAGAAGAAGAGCCTTTAAAAATAAGCCTTGTTGATTATTCCAGTATGTCGACTCGGGAGCTTCAGGAGATTATCGGGAATGCGTGAGTTTTTTTGCGGGGTTATTACCGCCTATTTTTAGAATTTTGAGTTTGTGGCTTTATGAAAAGGTTTGTGAGGTGTAACAACTTTGCACAATGTCCCGTTGTGTTAGCGGGAGTTTTTTGATGATTTTTAAAGAAGAAGCTTTATTCCAATATCCAAAGGTTTAGCCGTGCGAGGGCGCGAGCCGGAGAAGTTTTTTACATGGTACAAAGCCGGTAAACACAACTGAGCATTGTGCAAAAGCAAAAAAAGATAATGAAAACTTTTGAGACTATAAAAAAGAAAAAAATAGTGTAGCATTCAAAAGATTTCCATTTTTCCTATGAATAAAATTTTAACGATTCAGCAAAAAGACGGAAAAATTTATAGCCCTATTCGTGAGAAATGGCTTGAAGAAACGCCTGAAGAGCTTGTTCGGCAGGCTTTTATTTGTGAATTAGTAAATGAGTATGAGTACCGTTTGGATCAAATGGAAGAAGAAAAGGCTCTTACAGAAAGATCAGATCGAGGAACGGGAAAGGCTTCTGCGGATATTGTTATTTGGAAAAGCAAAGAAGAGAGGCTTCAAAATAAAAACGCTTTTATAGTGGTGGAATGTAAAGCAGAGAGTATTACTCTGAGCAATAAAGACTATTTTCAAGGAGCGAATTATGCGAGATGGTCGGGATCGGAAATTTTGGTAGTAGTAAACTCTATTTTAAGAGAGAAAGAGGAAGAAGATCGGCAAGGAAGAAAGATAAAAATAAAAGATAGAGAAGGAGATTTGCGAATTTTTAAAATTCTAAAAGATTCTTTGCCGTACTCAAAACAGCCCATTTCTTCTATTCCCAATGCGTCTTTAGCATTGAATGAGGAAAAGTTGAGAGAAGAGCTCTTGAATACAACAACAATGACACGGGATGATTTTGCAAAGCTTCTTTTGCAATGCCACAATATTATTCGAAACAACGATAAACTTTCGCCGGAAGCGGCTTTTGATGAAATTTCAAAAATTCTTTTCATAAAAATTCGATACGAAAGAGAGGGAAGCAAAAAGAAAAGCCATGGGAATCGTTTTTCCCTAAGCTATTTTAAGGATTCTCGAAAAAATTATGAGGGCTTTAAGGCACAAGGGGACCGCCCTTTTTACCAAGTCCTTTTTGAAAAAACAAAACAAGATTTTGAGAAAGACAATCTTTTTGCAGAAAACGAAACGATCAATATTCGGGAGAATTCCTTTGAAGAAATTGTAGAAAAACTCCAAATTTACGATCTTTCCAATACTTCGGATGATGTGAAAGGGATTGCTTTTGAACAATTTTTAGGAAGAACTTTTCGGGGAGAATTAGGGCAATTTTTTACGCCTCGAACGATTGTAGACTTTATGGTGGGAGTTTTAGATCCTCAAGAAGGAGAGCTGGTTTGTGACCCCGCTTGTGGGAGTGGAGGTTTTTTAATTAAGGCGTTTGAGTATATTCGGGATCAGATTGAATTAGATGTTGAAGGAAAAATTGAGAGAATAAATGAAGAAGTCTTTGGAAAGGTAGACAAAGACGCAAGCGAAGAAGAGAAAGAAGATTTTCAAAAACGCTTAAATGATCCTGCCCTCCAAGAAGAGGCAGAAAAGCGAATCTCTCCCCTCGAAGCAGAACTGAAACTTTCGCTTGATCGAGATACTATAAAAACTCGAATTGATAGGCTCTCAAAAACCTGCATTTTTGGAACGGATGCAAATCCTCGAATGGCGAGAGTTTCCAAAATGAATATGATTATGCACGGAGATGGACACGGAGGAGTGCATCACAATGACGGGCTTTTAAATGTGAACGGAATATTTGAAAACCGTTTTGATGTAATCCTTGCCAATCCGCCTTTTGGGTCCCGTGTGCCAAAGGATCTCAAAATTGAAGAAGCGGACCAATACAAAGATGAGAAGAAGATTAAAAAATATAAGGAGATGTATGGAGAAGAGTACGAAAAAGCTCTCAAACAAGTGACGGATAATATCGGAAATAATTTGGTAGATCTCTACGATACCGGAAGTATGAGCACACTGACAGAAGTGCTTTTTATAGAGCGATGCTTAAAACTCCTGAAAAAAGGAGGACGCATGGGAATTGTACTTCCTGAGGGAGTTTTGAATAATTCTAACCTCCAAAAGGTCCGAGAATACTTTGAGAGCAAGGCAAAAATCATTCTTATCGTTTCTATTCCTCAAGATGTTTTTGTGGCTTCTGGAGCAACGGTAAAGCCAAGTCTGGTGTTTTTAAAAAAATTCACAGAAACCGAAGAAACAGAATATGCAGAAATAAAAGTACGGACGGAATCAGAAGTAAATGCAGAATACAAAATGCCAGAAGAAGAGCTGAACCAAAAAATAAAAGAAGCGAAAACTGCGAATGAAAAAAAAGAACTTCGAGATGAATTAAAGCAAGTGGAAGAACAAAAAAACGAAAAAGTAAAACGCCTTGTAAAAGAGCGTTTTGATTACGCTATTCCCATTGCTGAAGTAGAAAAAGCCGGAATAAGTACAACGGGGAGTGTGATTGAAAATGAGCTGGAGCCACTAAAAGAGGAGTTTAAAACTTACCGAAAAGAAAAAAATATATGGTAAAGACCCTTCATTATTATTGGCTTTATAAAAACAAAAAAATGGTGCGTATTGACACCACAACCCTTTTTTTGATAGAATCCCCCAGAACCTAAGGGGTGCCGCGTCGTAAAGACTCCGCACCCATTTTTTGTATATGAAAAACTCTTTCTTCCTTATTGACGGCTTTAATGTGTACCACCACCTCTTAAAATTATTCCCGCGAAAAAAGCATGTCTATTTTGATATTCTTCCCTTTTTACAGCAATTTTTTAAGGAAAGAATCCTTCCTCATCATATTTTCTTTTTTACGGCGTATACGGTTTGGGATAAAGAAAAAGAAGCAAGGCACAAAGAGTATGTAAAATTTCTTCGGAATAAAGGGATCCAAATAGTACAAGGAAGGTTTAAAAAAGTAACGAGGAACTTCCAAAAGAACAATATGCAAGTATTGTTTCCTGAAGGGTTTTTACCAGATGAAAACTTCCCGCCTAAAATTGTTTTTGAAAACCACGAAGAGAAAGAAACGGATGTAAATATTGCGGTAAAAATGCTGGAATGTGCATTTTTAAAAGGAGCAGAAAAAATATTTCTCCTTTCGGGAGATAGTGATTTAGTGCCCGCCGTGCAAAGCGTAAAAAAAGAAAAAAAGGAAATTTTTATTACCAATATTTCTACTACCGCAAAAGAAAAATACTCAAAACTTTCGGAGGTGTGTGATGCAAGAAAAGAGCTTTTAAAAGATGAATTAGAGCCATTTCTTTTTGAATTTTTTGAAGGAGAAAAATGACCATTCCCGCTAAAAAATATCTTCGGGAAATTCAATTTGCAGAATTACTCCTGTGGGATGTGAAGCGTCTTTTTTTATCAAAATCAAAGTATAGCCATCAAATTGTTAAATTAGGAGATATTTTTTCGGTAGCCAAAATGGAGTGGATAGAAATTGAAAACGATAAGGAATATCCTATTTTAGGAGTCCGAGGACAGGGACAAGGTGTTTATATCAATAGAATTGCAAAAGGGAAAGAATTAACCATGAGAAAGTATCAAAAATCCAAAGCCTTTCATTTATTTTATTGCAAAGTAAGAACTGTGGGAGGGCAGTGGGGAATTGTTTATCCTGAATTTGAGGATTCATATGGTTCTAGCAACATGCAATACTTAAAAATTGATTTAAATAAAATTCTTCCAGAGTACTTTGAAATGCTTTTAAAAATAAAAAAAATTACAAACAAGTGGGATACTAATGCAGTAGGTGCAGACGGACGACATTTCCCATTAAAAACTTTATTAAATATTGAAATCCCGCTCCCTTCTCTTCCCGAGCAAAATGCGATTGTGCAGGCGTATAATGCAAAAATAGAATCTGCCAAAGAAGCCGAAGTAAAAGCGGTACGATTGGAACGAGAAATTGAAGAATATTTGATGGAAGAGTTAGGAATTGAGACAATAGAAAAAGATTTAAAGAAAAAGGGATTGCAGGAGGTGCGACTTAAGAATTTGGAGAGATGGGATGTATGGAATAAAGATTTTTCAATCAATAGCAATTGTTTCGATTCTATAAAAATTGAAGAAAGTATCCTTAAAATAAAGGGAAATATTGGGAAGATTCAAAAAAATGAATATTTAGAAAGTGGGAAAATTCCTGTTGTATCTCAAGAAAACAATTTGATTTCTGGATTTACAAATAAAAAAGTTTCAGTAATTTTAGAAGAAAATTTGCCAGTAATTATTTTTGGAGATCATTCAAAAACTGTAAAATTTATTGATTTCCAATTTGTTTGTGGTGCCGATGGCGTGAGGATTTTGAGACCTAAAAAGGAGTTTTTACCAGAATTTTATTTTTATTATATTTCCTTTATTACTTATTACATAAAAACAACTCAAGTTTATACACGACATTGGAAATATCTCTCAGAAATGCCAATTCCTCTTCCTCCTCTCCCCGTCCAACAAAAAATCGTTCAAAAAATCTCTTCTATGAAAGATGAAATAAAAAGCCTCAAAGCATTGGCAGAGCAAAGCCGAAAAGAAGCGATTGAAAATTTTGAGGGGGAAATATTTGCTGTTTAATTTTTTTATTATGACTAAAAAAAATGATCATTTCGATATATTAGATCTTCTAAAAAGATTTTTTCAATGGTCTCATTATAAAGGGGGTATCCCTTTGGTATTTATAATGTTTGGATTTGCACTTATCGGATTATTTGCATTATTTTCTTATTGGTTTGGATACAATTGGATAGTTTTAGGATTAGGAATTTGCTCCATTGTAACGGGACTATTTTTGAAATATTTTGATGATAAAAAAAATAACAAATGAAACTCAAAAAACTCAGAATTAAAGGCTTTAAAAATCTTTATGGTCCAAATGGTCCAGATGACTGGTTTGAAATTGATTTTGAAAAAACCAATGGAATTACTGTTTTAGTGGGAAATAATGGGAGTGGGAAGAGTAATGTTTTGGAGGCACTGAGTGCGATATTTTCTGGGTTGTATAAAGCTAAACTATGTGGTTTTGAATATGAACTCAACTTTGAAAAAGATGGAAAAACCATAAAAGTTGAAGCAACAAAAGATCAGCTTTCGTTAGAGATTCCAGGGAAAAGAAATGATCCAACTCCAAAGGGAATGGTGGCAGAGCAAATTAACCCCCACCTCCCTTCTCAAATTATTGCCGGATATTCAGGCGAAGAAACGAGACTTTATGAGAAATATTTTCTTCCCACTGAAAAAATATTCACAGCACAGATTAAAAAAACAACACGAAGTGACTGGAAAAATAGGCTTTTATATGTGGATAAAAAGGCATGGGCAAAAGCGTTTTTAACGCTCGCTTTGTATAATTTGGAAGATCTAAAAAAAATTGTGGGAAGCGTCGAAATAGACACTATTTCTTTTACCTTTAATACGGGGAATATTGAGAAATCTCAAAAAAATCCAAACCCTATTTCTGCCTTTGTAGAAAGGATAAATCCAGGTAATTTAGCAGAAAAAAGCTTTTTATATTCTGAGCTGGAAGCGATATTTTTTGATTTTTTAACGGATGAAAACGAAAATTTCATAACAGATGAAAATGGAACAAAAATTGTGACAGGAGGACCCATAAAAAAGATAAAAAGTGGTTTTTCGAAAGGATTTTCTGAGGAATTTGAAAGTTATTATGATAAAAAAGAGTTTTACCAAAATCTTTCCTTGGCAGAAGAAATGGGATTCATTACCAATATTTCCATCACTTTCAATAGGGATCTTGATATTTTGTCTCTTAGTGAAGGGCAAAAAAAGCTTATTCTCGTAAAACTTATTTTAGAAGTTCTGGCAGATGGAAACTCTCTTGTTCTTTTAGACGAGCCAGATTCTCATATTCATGTGGGAAACAAAGAAAAGCTCAAGTCTATGATGGAAGAGTATTCTGGAAAACGAGAAATTATTTTAACGACCCATTCGCCAACGCTTATGCACTGTTTTGATGAAAAGAATTTGGTATATTTGGAGGGTGGAAAAATTGGAGATCCCAACAGAGCAAAAGTTTTAGATCAAATTTCTGGAGGCAAAATGAGTTTTACTCAACAGCAAATTTTACTCCACACTCACAAAGATATTTTGTTGGTGGAAGGGAAGACGGATGAAACCTATATAAAAGCCGCACTAAAAAAACTAAAACCAGATAACCCCCAATATAAAGATGTAGAATTTGAGTTTTTGTATATGGGAGGGAGTGATGCGGAGACAGTAAAAAAAATTATTAAAAAATTCCCTCCAAAAGAAGGGCAAAATATCATTGCGTTTTTTGATGGTGATGGGGCAGGTTTTGAGTGTATTCAAGGGATTACAAAAACGAAGACTCAAAAAAAAGATTATAAATATGAAGTTTTTGAAAAGGTTTATATTGTTTTGTATCCTAAGCCAGATTCCTTCAAAGAAGACCATTTTGAAGTAGAAGATTATTTTGGTTTAGATGTTCTTTTGAGATTCAAAAATCAAAAATCATTTAAAGATTTTAAGGGATTTTCTAAAAAAGAATTTGAAAAATATTGCGAATCAGAAGAATGCAAAAAAGAAGATTTTGAAGGTTTTAAAGCTTTGTTTGATTTGATTTTGGAGATAAAAAACGAGATAAATCCTTAATGATTCCGGAATCCTTTAAAAGCCATAGAAAAGTGAAAAACAAAAGTTTGACCAAACTCTAAAAAGAAGAGAAAATAGCTTCAGATAAATTGATCTTTTCCATACCACTTCTCCTCTCTTCATCTTTAAGGCACAAAATTTGAGCTTTAAGATTGCGGAGAATGTTCCAGCCGAATAATGTTCTATTATTATTGGTGAGTTTATTCAAAAAAGAATATTCCATCCAATATAATAAGTTCCTTTCTATTATCACTGGTGAGTTTATTCAAAAAAAGAGTATTCCATCCAGAATAATAAGTTCGCTAAATTATGACCGGTGAGTTCATTCAACGATGAAATGAGGAAGAAAAAACCGGACACCCTTGTTCGTGTTTTTTACTTCTTTTTTTA
>JBAXIU010000031.1:0-16579 GCA_037138215.1 Candidatus Peregrinibacteria bacterium
CCTTATGTTCGCTCTCTATTGTTTCCCCTGTTGCACTTCGAATTGAAACTTAGGGATCATTAAATCGTCCAGGAAATGTTCGGTTAAATATTTCATCGTTTATTTTCTTTTTGGGGGGAAGGTCAGAATTCATCCAATTTGCAAGCTCTTCAAGGGAATGAGTATCTAATCCATTTTTTTCCATTGTCGGAGTATTCGTTGAAACTGGTATTTGTACACTTTGTTTTTCTTGGACATTGTTTTTTTCTTCAACTTTTTTTTGTAAAACATACGATCCTTGTGTTTTACCAACCACGACTTCATAATCGTTTTTCCCACTTCCACCAAGATGAATATTACTGTTGTCATCAAAACCAAAGTAAATATGCTTATTTTCTATTATTTCTACAATTTCTATATCCCACTGATGTTCCGATTCTCTTGTAATACTTTTGACCATCAAAGGATTTCCCCAATATGACCCACGATCGGTATTATTTATTGTTAAAGTTTTACCAGGTGCAAGAAGTAAGTTTCCTCCATCATTTAGTGAAGAAACTTCGAAATTTTCTTTCTGCTCTCCTTTTGGTGAATGGGCGATGTCAACATCCGGCGGTTGCGCACTTTTTTGTTCCTTTTGTGCTTCTGCTGATTTCGGATTGTCCGTTGTTTCTTTTGGATTTTTTGCGATTTTTTCTTTCGCAGCATCAAGACGCTTTTTTATTTCTTTCGCTAAATTTGCTTCTTCGGCATAAGGTTCAGGGAGCTTGCTATCTTCATCAAGTACCGCATAGATTTGTCTTAATGAGTCTTCTATAGTTTTTGTTTCCACCTGTAGGATAATAATATCTGATTCTTGCTCCTTTTTAAACGGGGGATGTCCGATGTTTATCAATTTTCCTATTGCAGTATTGAGTTGTTGTAAAAATTGCATACCCAAAGACTCTGCTTCCTGGAGCTGGGAGTTAATACGCTCTTTTTCCTTTTTTACAGCTTCAACTTCTTCTTTTGGTGTTGCTGTGGCTTTTGTCACTGGAGCGCTATTTTTTACCTCATTTGGTGGTTCTTCTACGGGAGGGGTTTTTACGGTTTGTAATCCTGTGCTTTCCAATATATTTTCTACACCTCTATAAATAATGTTATGTTCATTTTCACCACCAGTTACCCAATTTATTGTCTCGTTTTCTGTCGTGGTTTCTTTCTTTTCTCCTTTTACAATTTTGTCAAATTTCCCAATCCCCTCATCTACCTGCGGAACCAACTGTTTGTAAAAATCGTCTTTTAAGAGCTGTTGTTTTTGTTCTTCCAGCCATGTTTTTACTCGTCCTGCTCTGCTGGTATCATTTTTTGTAGTAATTTCAGTCAGCACTTTTTCAATGTTGTTTAAAAGTGCGAGTGCTGTTTTCTTTTTTTCTTGAAGACTGACAAATTCACTTTTGAGGGTGTTAATTTCCAAAATTTGCAAAGGCGTTGCGCCTAATGCAACAGCACTTTGGCGGTTCCCCTCCATCCAAGCGGTAATTTTATCAATCCGAATAACATCCTCTTCCATTTCGGGCGTTTTGGTTCGTTGAGACATTTGCTGAAACACACCATGAGCGCTCTGCAAAAATACAGAAATCTTTTCCTTTTCTGCCTCGGATGATATTTCTTGTGCCATAAAAAAGCTTTAAGGACCAGGAGGAGTTGTATTTATAATAGGCAGCTTCCCAGGAACGGGCGGAGGAGCGGGAGGAGCAACTGCTTTTGCTACATTGAGCGTGATAATTTGATTATTAATAAGTATAAAAATCTCTTTTTCCATGGCATCCATAATAGCTTTTTGAGAAGCATTCCCGACGGGTGCATCAATACTTTTGAGATAATCTTCGTTACTCATTGCCCCCTTTCCATCGGCTGTTTTTTGCGCTCCTAAAAATTTTGTTAAAAAATGCTTGCAAAAGTCGTATTGTTGTATGCTGGGCGCTTTTAATCGGTTTGTAAATTCGTCCGCAAAATCACCGTGTAAAAAAGCTTCTTTCGTAGAAGTCACATCCGAAAATGCCTCGTTCAGCTGGTGTAAAGTCCATGTTTTTCCTTCGTATGTGAAGGTGGCTTTTTGTGCATATTCTTTGGAAAGGCAATCTGGTTCTACTGCTTTGTCAAAAATACTTTTAAAGAAAGAATGCCCCATTTCATTGGATTCAACGAGCTTCATAAAGCGTGCTTCTTTTGCTGCTTTTAAAGCTGGATTCGTGGTGGTGGCAGGAAATTGACCCTTTACAATATCTTCAATATTCTTTTTATACAGTAGAATGCTATTTTGGTCTTGTGATCCGCCCATTTTCCCAGGAATGGTTTGGTTTATATAGTCTTCGGTGAGGGTGAGCACTTTTTGTTTTTTAACGCCGTCAATACCAGTTTTTATATCCCCTGTGGCAGATGGAAAGTATGGATCAGGAACGATTTCTCCTGCACTCTCAAGATTACTCAATTCTACTATTATTTGGTGATTTCCTCCGGCTACTGGCATTACATCAACCCTAAAAAACTTCCCCTGTGTTTGCATATACGCCTCTATGGCTGGAAGGTTTGTAAGAGTAGGGTCTAATGCTTTTGTTTGCATTACGATATTGTTTGTTAATGTATTTAATTCTTTTTGTGTGTCTGCAGGAGCGAATATTTTTCCTGTATAGTTATTTCCTAACGATTTTATAATTCCTGCAATTTTTGTGGGAATATCGATATTAGTTTTTACTGCTTCATTTGCACCATCACTTACTGCTGTTACTCCTCGACGAATAGAGTCAAGGGTGGGGATAGCGTTCTGCTTATACTCATCCCAGGTTTTAGTATCCAAAAATAAATGGTCTACTTTCTCTTTTGTAATAACTCCCTTTTGGGCATAATCAGAAATTTTCATAAATTGGTAATGGAGTGCATCCAAATAATTATCATGGGAAATAGTAGCCGAATTTGAACTGTCTATGGTTGCCAAAAGTCTGAGGTACTGTGACACAGCATAACTGCGAACCTTTGTTCCATCTTCAGTAAAATTTCGTCCAATAACATCTTCCCACTCTGATCCTTGATAAATTTGAAGCATGGTATTAGATGCTTTCTGGCTCAGGAGTTTCTTCTCTTCGTCTGTCGCAATGTTTTCACTTTGAACTACCAGAGGTGTTGAGCCTTCTCCTTCCGTATAGGTAAAGATATCTTTTACGGAGTTATACCATTCATCGCTGCTCTTCATACGGGTCATACGCCTTAAAATATCGTTCGCATTTTCTTCATTAAGAGATCCGAACCCAGAATCCCATGGATTAGCAAGCCATCGGTACCATTCTGTTGCCAGACCTCCTTCTTTTCGAACATGGTCTCGAATATTTTCAAACTGCTCTTTAAAAGGGGTAAGATAATTTTTTTTGAAATCTTCGGTTATGGCGTTATCACTCTTTGTTCCCTTATTTTTCAGCATTTTTCCATAAATCATTAACAGTTCTCTTCCTTTTACTTGAAAGAGCTGTATCCATGTATTTTCTTTTACACTTCCAGAATCTCCGGTTGTTGCCCATTTAATAACCGATTCCTGGGTAATCATACTCCTGAGACCTACGGGATGGTTTTCATCTATTTTTTCTACCATTTCTGCCATGGACACCATGGTTTGGTAGAAATCCTTATCATACTTCATGGTTTCTATCTTTTCTTGGATAATGGTTGGGAATGCCTCTTTGTAAACATATTTTATATCTCCATTTTCTAAAGTAACCGTATTGTATGGTATTTTTGGATCACCCGGTTTTGTCTTTTCCATTTTTTGTGCCTCTGTATAGGGAATGTCTTTGTCTAAATCAATAAATGTCCCCACTCCTACTGCCTCCATGGCAGATTGGGCATTGTCAAAAACCCAATTTTTTAACCCCGGATCAAGAGTTAATGTAGAATTTGGAAGAGGATTAAAAGACCATTTCCCTGTTTTCGGATCCACATCGAAAATAACATCTTTTGCAACTCCCGCTGTAAATTTTGTCATGGTGACTATTACCTTTCCTCCCCATTCTTTTATATCCTTAAAATGCTGTGCGTATTTAGTATTCATAACTTCTGCTTTTACCGTCTTGGCAAATTCAACAGTAGTTACTGCCATCCCGGCGGCTTTTTCTGTTACACTTGCACTGTCATGATTTATTCTCTCTTGTGTTTTTGCCCATAAAAGCTCTGCTAATGTCATATCTTTTGATGCTTTTAATATTTTATATCCTTCTGATGGAACACCATTTCCTAAAAATGAAAGACACTCAAAAAGACCATTATTGAGATCCAGAGCTTTTACGCCTTTTATTTTTAAATTGGTTACCATTTCCCGCTCCCCTTCTCCTTCTAAAACTTTTAATTCTTCATCCCATAGGCTGGATGTTTGGGCATGCTTGAGAAGTTCAAAATCCATATTTCCTCCTCCAGTATTTACAATTTTATCAATGTGATTGGTAATATCTGGGGTTTTTCTATCTAAAATAGGGGTCAGTGCTAAAACTTGTTTTTGTTCTAGCGGGTTCATGGTAGTGTATACGGCTTGCAATTCTTTTGCAGTTTTAGTTTGGAGGACTTTTATGTCGGTTTCATTCATAATGTCCGTACCCAAACTTTGTGCCATGTCTATAAGACTCGACCCCGTTGTCATTTTTGCTCCGATATTGGCAAGTACCAGTCCACTGAGCACATTTTTTGTTGTTTTACTACTGTTCGCGAAAAGCATTAACAGCGCTACTGCCCCAGCAATTTGCATGGTGGGAGGAAGATCTTCTATATCCGTTGGGGCCCCCTTATTAACAGATGTTCTCAGGGCCTCCCTTCTACTCGCAGTATTTAAGGTTTTTTGTTCAAACTCGGCATTTAAAGGGCGAAGAGTCCAATCATCAACAGCATAAATATTTCCTTGCGATTCATTGGCAATAATTTGTCCCAATGGAGTTTTTTCTAAAAGCTCTTTCCATGAAGGGTCCGCTGCGGGATTAAAACTGTAACTGAGATTGCGTCGTTGAATAACTTCTGGAGTGATAGGACCATTGACATCTCTAAAAGTTTTTAAGTATACCATTCTCGCATCGGGCTGAGTACTCTTCATGAGAAGAATACGATGCACCCTCAGATCATCAATACTATCCAAAAGTGGTTGGAGATTTTTAATGGGATTTTCAGGAGGTGTCCCAGCAGGAATATTTTTTATAGAAACCTGATCTACTATTTTTAACTTTCCTTTTGCATCTAAATAAAAAGTTACCCCAGAGCGAACGAGGGCTTGAAAGTCTTTCCCCTGAGCAATGAGATCTGCTTTGCGAGTGGCGGGAACCTCACTTTGTGCGGTAATAGCTTCGCCTGTTGCGGATTCATCCGTTTTAACATTTAACTTATCCTGTATTACCACAGCCGAATTTCCAATATTGGGCGCATTTTTATTAAAAACATTCCCTACCTCAGGCGTATTCCAACACTTCCGCTCTTCGGTAAAAAGAGAAAAAGAAGAAGATTGCCGAAAAAAAGGAAAAAGAAAAATCATAACGATTACAAATTTTTATGGATGTGCAGGTGCTGCAGCAGGCGTTTCAGCGGGGGGGGGGCAATGCAGCAGGTGGAACATGGGATTCAGTGGTGTCAATTGTTTGGGGAGCATTTGCGCTATTTCTCAGTTGTAAAGCAGGGAGTGACTGATGGGGTTTAAGTCCCTTAAATGGTAAGAGTTTACTGGCGAGAGTATCTGTTGCCGCTCGAGGCGCAATAAGATCTCCAATAGGAACAGTTGCTTTTCCGCGTATTAAATTTATGGTATTCCCGATAACATTTCCGGGTAAAAGAAGTGTTTTATATAAGGCATTTATCCCCCATCGTCCCAATGTTTCAGCTCCTCGTCCCAGAACTATTCCCGTATTAATGCCTGCTACTCCCACCATACCTCCTAAATCAACGGCGGTCTGTGCGGTAGCACCAATTTCTTGGAGCCCAACTTTTGAAGCATGAAGAATTAAACTCAGTGCGTCACCACCAAGCCCCATAGCTTCTTGAGCACCTGCTGCTAATTTTTTAGCCCCTGGTGCAAGGGTATCAATGGTATCTGCGGCAGTTTTGGCAATAGGATCCACAAAAGAAACGGTTTTTGAAATAAGACTTCGGATACTTCCCATAATTCCTCTTATTTTTCTTTGTTCTTGGACATGTAAACTTTCTCGATTCATGAGATCTTTACTAAGTTCCGGATCACTTTGTGCCTGGATATATTCCTGCACATGGGATTGTCGAAACCGTACCGCGGCAAGGTAGTCATGTAAATGTTCCAGCGCATCTCGAAATGCTCTGGTTTTAAACAATCGTGTCGGTAGTCTTTTTCCAGCAGATATAAGAGCAGAATTTTCTGTATCCATATAATCTTGAGTATCTTCGATACTCTGTAAAATAGATCGCTCTTGCGTATCGAGATGCGTTTGCATTTCTCGAACTTGCACCATATCTATGGTATGTTTCTGTAAATCAGCATGGTCATGATTTTCTGTTGTTGCAGTCATAAAATAATAAAAAGCGAAATGTTATGATTTGTTTTTCAGTCCTAATTGTGCTTCTTGTTGACGAAGGCTTCGAACTTTAGTGTTCAAATTACTAATTTTACTTATATAAACAGATATTTGAATAGCATTTTCAGTTTCTTTTTTTATAAAATACTCAGTTTCCTGTTTCATTTTTTGTCTCTTTTCTGTGGCTTCTGATTTTTCTTGAGAAGAGGCAGTGCTCGAGACAGATTTTTTCCCAATCCCGAAAAACCCTCCTGTTTTTGGGGGATTTATAATTTCCCCGAGCCGTATATATTCTTCATCATTTTCTAAAGCGTTCATCATTTTCTGCCTTTCCTTTTGAAGGTCTTTTTCTGATTTTGGTTTCCCTTTATTTTCGTTTAAAAATTCCATCATTCCATTTACTAAAGATTCCATCAACCTTTTTCGGTGTTGCAGGGCCTCTAATCCCTCATCATTTTCTTGAAAGATGATATGAACAGAATTATCAATAAATGATGTCATCTCTCCTAATGGGAATCCATTTTTTGCCATTTCTTCCACAGAATTTTTGGCGAGTTTCATTTGTGGGGGGCGTGCTTTGTTTTCTATCTCCTCTTTTTTATCAGGGGTATTAAAAATATTCAGGTGTGTTTCTGATGAAAGCTTTTCTGTTGTTGCATCTCTTTTATCCTGAGAAAATTTATGCTGATCACTGCCGGTAATAAAAGAAGGAAGTGTTAATGTCCCTAAAAAATCTGCTATTTCTTTTTGTACCTCATACTGTGCTTCATAACGGCGTTTTTCCTTCTCATTTGCATCCAGAGTCTCTTGGTTTTTATAGGCATCCCATTTTATTTTTATCTTTTGTACAGCCGTTTCATATTCGTAAAACTTCTTTACTTTTTCTTGTCCATATAAACCATTAAAGTCTGTATCCGTGCGAGAAATGTATTCATTTTTTGCAGTATCCGCATGCTCTTTTGCCTTTTGGAATGCAAATGTTTTTTCTGTTTCTGCCTCATCAGAAAACCATTTTTTTGCTGCTGTTCGCATGTTATCTATAGTCTTTTGGAGAGTAGTCTCATCTGGTTCCACCAACTTTAAACGCGTCTCTTCTGCCTGTATATGTTGCATGCGAGCGCTATAGACATCTTCAATTTTAGGTTTTTCTGGGACTTTTTCCAGAATGGTATCTGGATTTCTTCCTTTATCGGTACCAGCCTTCTTATAGCCTTCCGAGGTAATATCATATTTTGCTTTTGCTATTTTCGCATCCATTTCCGCATGCATAAGACTTATGATATTTTCCACTTCTACAGCACTATTATTCCCAATACTCCGCAAAAGGCTATCCATGAGCGTTTTTACATGTGCACCAGCATCCAGAAAATCTACTTGTTTTTCTTCACCAGGTTTTACGGATAACTCCATCGTGTGTTTCCCCGAGAGAAGTATTGCTTTATTTTGCTCTGCTAGGTTTTTTTGCGCATCCTGCCACATTAAAAGCGCTTCATTGTATTGCGTCGCCTCCGCCTCCCAGAGTTTATGTTCCTCTTCAAAATCAAGTTTTGCTTGAAAGCAATCTGTAAGTTCCCAATCCTCTAATTTTTTATTATTCCGTTCTTTTATTTTATTGTTATCTATTTCTCTTCCCCGTACTTCTTTTTCATAATCGGCTTGCAATTGGGCAGGATCAATGCCTATGTTATCAGCAAGTTTGCCAATCTTTTTTAAAAGTTCGCTTTCCTCCGCATTTCCACTTTGGGCAGTACAATGAGCTCCTTCAGGTCTTACAATTTGTAGCATTAAAATAACGAGTTCTTTATCAACAGTATCTCCAACAGAAAGAGCATTTATTTTATCTAAAAGATTTTGGGCATGACTCTGTATATGATTTTTTGTAAAAAGCATTTCTCCTATTTGATAATTATTACCCCCATTCTCAATAGTCTGAAATTCCGCTAGAGATATGAGTCCACCATTTGCAGGACCAGTATACGACCGATAATTTCCATCCGCCATGGAAGCATATTTCCTATATTTGTGCGTAAAATCCGTTCCTCCAGTAGTATCATTAATAATATCTGTGAGTATTTCTTTTGTATCATCTAAAGATTCTTGTGTAGTAGATTCGTTTAAAGCATTAAATCTGTCTAAAAGCACTTGTCGTAGGTCATTATTGGGGTTATGGCTAACATTACCACTTGTGCAAAACACATCGCTTTTCATGGTATCAAAAAGCTCTTTTATACTAAGTTTCATGTCTTCTACATTCGTTGGGAGGGGAACTTCTGGAAGCTCATCTTCAAGGTCTGGATTATCAGGAAGGACTAATTCTGGCTCTTTTCTTATTGTAGGCTTGTCTAATCCTAAAATATGGTGAGGAGAGTTATTTATGGGGTTTTGTATTTGGGCCGCAACAAGCGTTGAAATTCCATTTTCCACAGGTCCCTTTCTGTCAAATGCAGATTGAAAACTTTGAAGTTCTATTGCATTTGTAAGAAATAATTGCTGATTGACTTCGTTTCCTAAAAATGAAAAATCGCTACTGTTAACAATTGTGTTAATTACGCCTTGAATAACACTGGTTACATCCCCATTTACTTTTTTTTCTTTAATTTCTTCGTTTTTCTTTATAAGAGGTGCAATAATATCTCCTTCTAACTTATAAACCATCCTCTTCTCTCTCAGAGAGGGAACATCAAAACACCTTTTTCCATCTAAAGAAAAATGTGGAATATGCCGGTGAAAAAAAAGAAACGACTTCATAAATTATTTACGCGTATTTGATAAAAGAAGAGAGTTTTGAAAGAAGAGGACAACTACCTGAATGCGCGATAAATCACATCTCTCTTGGATATGAAAAAAAATATCTTGAGCAATAGAGGATTTTTTTGCTTTGGTAAGCCGTGTAAAAGGTATAAATGGCTGCATCTCTTTTTTTGGTATTTCAAAAATTCATGCTATTGTACCAAAAGGCACCCCGTACTACAAGGGGAAATGTTTTCTTATGAGCACTCCCCTTATCTCCATTGGCGTTGTCCTGTATAAAGGGGAACACTACCTCCCGTTTTCACTGAAAAGTCTTTTGGAGCAAAGCTATACAAATTTTGAGCTGATTTTGCGGGACCAAAGCCCCAACGGAGAAGCAGAAAAATATATCCGAAAAAATCTGCCAGAAGTGGTAAAAGACCCGCGGGTACAGCTATTTACTGGAGAAAATAAATGGCATTCCGGCGGGCATAACGACTGTATTGCCCGTATGAAAGGTGAGTATTACCTCTGCGCGAGTTATGACATGGTGTATGACCCCCATTTTTTGCAAATACTGGTGGAGGAAATGGAAAAACCAGAAAATAACGAGTTTGGAAGTGCAACGGGAAAATTATATCGGTGGGATTTTGAATGTAGTAGATGCCCAACAGGGGGTCATGACCCCCTGTTATACCAAGTGCTTGACTCTTGCGGTTTAAAAGCCTTTAAGAACCACCATTTTGTGGATATGGGACAAGGAGAAAAAGACACAGGACAATACGACGGACAAAGAGAAATTTTTGGCGCCTCGGGTGCACTGGGGTTTTACCGAAAAAGAGCCATTGTAGTGTGTATAAATAGACTTAGTAAAGGGCACGGTTCACCGGACTCCTACAAAAATGGGAATGATGGAGAAGAACAAAAAACCGGAGAATTTTTTGATGAACTTCTCCATTATAAAAACGATATTGACCTGTCGTATCGCCTGCAATGGGCAGGAGAAAAATGCCTTTTTATTCCAGGGGCTCATGCGTGGCATGACCGACAAGTGGGGAACAAAGGAAATAAAAAACCGCTGTGGGTAAAAGCATCGTCTTTTTGGGGGTATTTCATAATTCTCGTTAAAAATGTTTGGGGACGAAAATTTTCTTTCGCGACAAATATTTCCGTTCTCTGGTATCTTTTTCGTGCTGTTCTTTTTCTCACACTTACCGCGCCTTTCGTTTTTTTAGAGTGGAAAAAAATCCGTGGCGAGTGGAAAAAAATACTCTTAAAGCGCTCTGCTATGGTTATTAAAAAAACACCGGCAGAAATGGAAAGCCTTTTTTACTCATCATGCCGCTCCTGAGCATCCTCATTTTAAACTATTACAAAGCCCCCGCTGTGGTTGCGGGCATCCAGAGTCTTTTGCAACAGGAATGTTCTTTTGAATACGAAATTCTGGTGCACGACAACTCGGTAAATGCACAAAACGCAGAGTATCTCCGCGATTTTCTCACCCCGCTTGTAAAGGGAAATAAGGGAGTAAATCCATCTCTTTTGCTCACCATTGGCAACCAAAATGTGGGATATACCAAGGCGTATAATGCCATGGGTAAAAACGCGAAGGGCAAATATCTCGCCATTGTAAACCCGGATATCGAATGGAAGGATCCTAAAAGTTTGCAAAAAATTATAGATTTTTTAGAGGAAAACCCCGCAGTGGGAATTACCGGACCACGGCAAAAAAATCCAGATGGAAGCATTGCGATGACGGTGCGCAAATTCCCCCATTTTTTTCTCCAAGTCGCACGGCGTACATGGCTTCGAAATATCCCTTTTTTAAAAAATGCCGTAGCAGAAGACGAATATGAACATTTTGATACCACCAAAACCCAAGAGGTAGACTGGATTCAATCGTCTTGCATCTTTTTAAAAAAATCGCTGTGGGAAAACTTGGGCGGCTTTGACGAGACTTTTTTTCTCTTTCTCTCGGATACGGCACTGTGTAAAAAATGCTGGGAGAAGAAAAAAAGAGTGGTATTTTTTGCAGAAACAGAAGTGATGGCAGATGGAAAACGGTGCTCGGAAGGTGGATTTTTAGACTTTTTCCGGAAAAAATCTATTCGCATTCATGTGAGAGATTCCCTGAAATATGCCTGGAAGTATCGATAAGAAAATTACAAAAGTCTCCCTGTATTAGGAGGGATTTGCAGTCGCGCTCTTCATTTGGTATTTGTGATCAGTACACAAAAATTTTTTCTTGTCTCCTTTGTCTCCTTTAGCTATAATGTCTCTGTGTTTTTTTAAAATATGATCACGACTGTCCCCTCTAAGGATTTAAAAAATAAAATAGGCGGAGTTCTTTCTCTCGCTACTCGTGCTCCGGTTGCTATTACTCGCAATGGGCAATTTTCTTTTGTTATTCTTTCCTCGCATGATTGGAAAACATGGGGGGGTGACCGATTTTTTACTCAAAAAATCACGCCTGGAAATACGCAAAAAAGCTGGAAAAATACACCTCTTTTTGGAATATGGAAAGACCGAGAAGATCTTCCTCCGGCAGAAGAATATGTAGAAGAAATGCGAAAATCTCGTTTTTAAAATATGACTCTCATTGATACTGACATTTTTATTTGGGCAATGCGTGGGAACCTTTTTGCACAGGAATTTTTAGATAGTGTTGGTGATATGTGTATTTCAGATATTTCATATATGGAGCTCCTCCAAGGAACGAGGAGTAAACAAGAAATGATCATTCTGAAAAAAACACTCGAAGAAATGCAAGTAGAAAGGATTCCGGTAAATAGGGAAATTTCTCAAAAAGCAACCGAAATAGTGGAAGCGTTTACCCATAGCCATGCTCTGCATGTTGCTGATATTTGCATTGCCGCTACTGCACTATTTTATAATATCCCCCTGGCTACTGGAAATAAAAAACATTTTCTGCCCATTCCTTCTCTTCGCCTTATCCCATTTTCTCCGCAATAATTGCGCTTTTTGTAAAAAATATCGATAAGAGATTTTGTTCCCTTCTTTCGGGCTTTCGGATATGATGAACCAGATTTTTTTGATTTTTCTTCCATGCCCCCTATTCCTGCCAATCCTTTTGAAAAATTTACCCCCGATGCGCGCGTAGCCCTGCAAATTGCCGAAGAGGAAAGTACCATCCTCAAGTGTTTTTATGTGGGAACCGAGCATCTCCTCTCTGCCATTTTGGGAAATTCCCAGAGCATTGCGTTTTCCATCCTCTTTCATAACGGGGTTTCCCAAGAAAGTGTGCGAGCGCTATATTACAGTATTTCACCGGAATTGGCGGATCCTGCATTTCCTAATACCATGTCTCTTCCGTTGCGCCATGCGGTAGAACAGGCAGTAGCGATTGCGTTTCGCTACAAACATAATTTTGTGGGCAGTGAACATCTTTTGGCAGGACTGTTAGAAAACCCGCAAAATGGAGCGTGTCAAATCCTCATGAAGATGAGTATCGTTTTAGACGATCTCAACCAACAAATAAAACGGGTGCTCGAGCAGCTATCGGAAACTTCAAAAGATAAAGAAAAAAATCTCATAGAAGAAATTTTTCATGGGCTGAGTGGTGCGGTTGCAGTAATGCGCGGAATAGACCCGAAAGGAGAAAAACCCTACCGAAAAAAGAGAAAAACAGAAGAAAAAAGAGAAGAAGACGATTTTGACGAGGAGGATGATCTGGATGACGAAGAGGATGATTTTGACGGAGTGGAAGATGACGGAGACAGTGAAACCCCCGCACTAGATTTTTTCTCCACCGACCTCTCGGAAATGGCAAAAAACGGTGAAATTGACCCCATTATTGGACGCAGCCAAGAAATTGAACGACTCATTCATATCCTCAATAGAAAAACCAAAAATAATCCCATTCTTATTGGAGAACCAGGAGTCGGAAAAACAGCGGTCGTAGAAGGGTTGGCACTCGCCATTCATGGGGGAGATGTTCCCACTGGACTCGCAGGGAAACGAGTGGTATCTCTCGATATGGGAGCGCTTATTGCCGGTACCAAATACCGGGGAGAATTTGAGGACCGATTAAAAGAAGTAATTGATGATGCCATTGAGAGCGAAGGAGATGTAATTTTGTTTATTGACGAGCTCCATACCATTATTGGGGCTGGATCTGCCGAAGGGACATTAGATGCGGCAAATCTCTTAAAACCGGCTTTGTCTCGCGGAAAAATTCAGGTAGTAGGAGCAACGACTTTTGACGAATACCGCAAATATATCGAAAAAGACAAGGCTTTAGCTCGCCGGTTTCAGCCGGTTACGGTAGACGAGCCAGAGGAAGTGGACGCCATTAAAATTTTATTGGGACTCAAAGAGAGTTTTGAAAAATACCACCGCATTACGATTACCGAAAAAGCAGTAGAAGAAGCGGTAAAACTTTCCAAGCGATTTATTCCTGACCGGTTTTTGCCGGATAAGGCGATTGATTTATTAGATGAAGCCTCTGCACGAAAAGGGCATAAGAGCCACAAAAAAACAGAAGAAATGAAAAAATTAGAAGAGCAAATATCTGCCATTACCAAAAAAAAGGAAGAAGCGGTGCGAAACCAAAATTATGAGAAAGCGCTGAAAATAAAACACGATATTGAAAAAATGGAGGGAGATATTAAAAAACAGCGTGAAATCGTCAGCAAAAATGTGCCCCAAGAAACCATTACCGAGCAAGATATTGCAGAAGTCATATCACGCATTACGGGAGTACCCTTAGAAAAACTGATGGGAAGCGATATGAGACGACTGTTAGATTTAGAAAAGCAGTTGAAAACCCGCGTTATTGGGCAAGATACCGCCGTAACGGAAATTGCGCAGGCTATTCGACGGTCTCGTGTGGGAATTTCGGATACCAATCGTCCGATTGGAAGTTTTTTATTTCTCGGTCCTACAGGAGTAGGGAAAACGGAGCTGGTGCGCGTAATTGCCGAGGAAGTATTTGCCCGCAAAGATGCGCTGGTAAAAATAGATATGTCGGAATTTATGGAGCGCCATGCCGTTTCTCGGCTGGTGGGAGCCACTGCCGGATATGTGGGATACGAAGACGGGGGGCAACTTACCGAGGCGATCCGCAGAAAACCGTACAGCGTGGTATTGTTTGACGAAGTAGAAAAAGCACACCCAGATTTTCAAAACATCCTCCTCCAAATTTTTGAAGATGGATACCTGACCGATGCTAAAGGCGTAAAGGTGGATTTTCGCAATACCATTATTATTATGACCTCTAACATTGGAGCGGATGTACTCACGAACGAAGCCACCAAAATTGGGTTTTCTACGGGAGGGAATGCCCTGGAAAAGGCAGAACACGATTTTGAAGAGAAGTCAGAGATGGTGATGGATCAGGTAAAAAAACATTTTCGACCAGAGTTTTTAGGACGATTGGATAAGGTGATTATTTTTAAACCCCTTTCTAAAAAACATATTCGAGAAGTGGTAAAAATTCAACTGGAAGAACTTTTACAGCGCCTGAAATCCAAAGATTTTACACTCTCATATTCAGACGCAGTGATTAACTTTTTAACGGAAAAAAGTTTCGACCCAAAAAATGGAGCACGCAAAGTACGAAAGATTTTACGCGACGAAGTGGAAAACCTCATTACCGAAAAAATCCTCATGGGAAATATTGAAGAGGGAGGAAAAGTCCAATTAGTAATGGCAAAAAAGGGGGAGAATTTGGATGTAAAAATGGGATGATTCTAAATTCGATATTGTAAAATTCGTCCTAATCCTCCTTCTCTCTCCAAAATTTCTTGGGGTTCTAGACCAGGAAGTGCAAATCCATGGGAAATAATCCGAGCTCCTTTTTTGAGGGTTGGGATTTTTTCTGCACCAAATCGTTTCATCATTTCGGGCAACAAGTATACAAAAATAATATCGGCATCAGAAATATCCGTATCCCAAAGAGATTCGTGCCGAATTTCTCCCTGGACATGAAAGAACTTTTTTCGAATAAGCGCGAGGCAATAGACGAAAATGGAAATTTCTACACCAACCGCATGGGCTCCCATTTTGGTGGCGGCAAAAACAATGCGTCCGTCTCCGCATCCCAGGTCGTATACTTTTTCTCCAGGTTTAATATGGGCAAAGGCAATCATGCGCTGTACAGTTTTTGGTCCACTGGGAACAAACGGCGCCCCCGCAACGGCACCAGAGAAAAAACCAATAAATCCCAAAAACACCAAAATATTCAGGGAAACAATGAGGAAGAGGATGAGAAAGATAAAAAAATCGAACATGAGAGGGAGGAATAAATTAAGAATTAGGAATTAAGAATGAGGAATGTTCCGTTGCCCCCCTTGTAAGGGGGGTGCCCGAAGGGCGGGGGGTAATGGGACAAATTACAAATAGTGGAACACTCCCCCCTGCCCCCCTCGCAAGAGGGGGGAGTCCCGCTTTGCGGGATGCCCTTGAAAATATGATTTTCTGTAACAACGGGGCTTGCCCCGCCGGGGCGTCTCTTACCCATTACCCCCCAAGGATGACGCGATTTTTCCATTTTCAATCGTCAATACTCGGTCGCATTGATGCGCAAATTTTTTATTATGGGTAACCAATACCACCGTCATGTGATGGGTCTCCACTAAAGACTGTAAGAGATCCATCATTTGCTCTCCTGTTTTTTCGTCTAAATTCCCCGTGGGTTCATCGGCAAGAAGGATTTGAGGACGGTGAATAAGCGCTCGCGCCACAGCTACTCGTTGGCGCTGCCCACCAGAAAGTTCTTTGGGAAAATGATTCCCAAAGCCTTCCAGACCAACATTTTTGAGCATCTCATCTATTCGCGTTTTTTGTTCTTCTGGAGAAACCCCCTGCAATATCAATGGAAATGCGATATTTTCGCGCACGCGAAATTCTGGAAAAAGATGAAAATCTTGAAATACAAACCCAACGGTGGAAGCACGATACTGGTCTTTTTCTGGTTCTGAAAAATGAGAGAGTGCAAACCCATTAACGAATATTTCGCCCTCTGTAGGCGTATCCAGCGCGCCCAAAAGGTGAAGAAGTGTAGATTTCCCTGATCCAGAAGTCCCCAAAATTCCCACGGTTTGTCCGTCTGGAATTTCAAACGAGAGTGGACCGAGTGTCCACTCCTCATTGCCCAATGTGTAGCGACGGAGAACCTGTTGAAAAGAAATCATGGGAGCGAAGGAAATACAGGATTTACAGTACCAAACTTTAGAACTCCTACAAAAGCGTTTCCTTTCGGGGCGTGCCCATACAAGCCCACCATTCCTAATTCCTAATTCCTAATTCCTAATTCTTAATTCTTAATTCTTAATTCTTAATTCTTAATTCTTAATTCTTAATTC
>JBAXIU010000032.1:0-16442 GCA_037138215.1 Candidatus Peregrinibacteria bacterium
TATGTTCGCTCTCTATTGTTTCCCCTGTTGCACTTCGAATTGAAACTTAGGAAAACTATTGTAGATACAAATAACCCTGTCTACAAGCACCAAAATATATCACCATTCCCGAATTTTTTGAAAAGCACTATACTGTCAACGATTTTTCTTATTCTTTATGGATTTTGAAACACGACTTTTTTGGGCATCTCTTGATTTTCTCACTCCTGCACGAATAGCAGCGTTACAAGCTGTTTTTGGAGATTTAGAAACCGCACGAAAAAATTTTTCACGAGAAACATTTTTAAATGCCGGTATTCCAGCTCGTTCGGTAGAATCGTTGCAGAAAAAAATGACCGTTTTTTCTCTTCCCGCTGCCCAAAAACTCTACGAAAAATCAGGCGCGACCCTGCTTTTTTATGAAGACGAGAATTTTCCCAGAGCGCTCAAAGAAATTGCAGATGGTCCGGTTTTTCTTTTTGCAAAGGGAAATATTTTGCCATCGGACGGGCTTTCGTTGGCAGTAGTGGGAACCAGAAAACCATCACAACATGGGCTACACACCGTACAAGATTTTGTTCCTGATCTGGTACGAGCAGGATTTACGATTGTATCGGGCATGGCAGCGGGGATAGACGCCGAAGCGCATAAAACCGCTATCCAATGTGGAGGACGAACCATTGCATTTTGGGGAACAGGTATTGATGTGATTTATCCGGCAAATCATCGCCAACTGGCAGAAGATATTGCGGCGCACGGAGTGGTGTTTTCCGAGTTTCCCATGGGTACGCCTCCGGACCCGTTTCATTTTCCGCGGCGCAATCGACTTATTTCTGGATTTGCTAAAGGAGTTTTAGTGGTAGAGGGAAACGAAAAATCCGGATCCATTATTACGGCGCACGAAGCCCTTTCTCAAGGAAAAGATGTATTTGCGGTGCCTGGAAATATTCGCGTAAAAACGACAGAAGGCCCCAACCGGCTTATTCAAAAAGGGGAAGCAAAGTTAGTGATGAATCCTTCTGATATTTTAGAGGAGTATCAGATTTCACAAAGAGCAGCGCCTGTACAACATTTTGCGCTGGAAAATTCGGTGGAGAAAAAAATCTGGGAAGTCCTCACCGCAGAAGGAATGGGATTTGATGAGATTGTAAAGCGCACTGGGCTTACTTCGGCGAATATTTCTTCTTCACTCATGATGCTCACTCTTCGGGGTGCAGTGCGGGACGAAGGAGGTGGACAGTTTAGAAGAGTGTTTTAGTTTTAAGCCAGCATGGAATATCCATCGTCAGGAGTAGGACAAACTTTTTTTATTTGAGAAATAATTTTTAGGGATTTTTGCTGAATATATTGAAATGTGTCAATTTTAGCTATTGCCATTTCTTGCGCCGAGATTTTCATGCCATCTAATAATGAGCATTGCATAGCATCCAACACCTCTGCATGATTTTGTCGTTGGTATTCAACAATCGTTCTTGTCGTCAATTCTTGTAAGACCTGGAGTGGAATGAGGCGTTTATCTTGATCTCCAAAAGGCAATGTAACAATCGCCATAACCGTAAGCACCTGTACAAATTTTTTAGCATTCACAAAAAAACAAAAAATGGGCGCCATCTTCTTTCTTTTGAGTCGTCTTGTCAAATTTTACTACTTCACCCTAAAATTGTTCATCCATAATATCTACTTCTTCCTCCGTATCGCCCAAAATCCAATGCACTCGTTCGTCTCGTCTCCACCAGGTTAACTGCCGTTTGGCATATTTTCGCGTATTTTGTTTCATTTTTTCTTTCAAGTCTTCCCGAGAGATTTTTCCCTGAAAATATTGAATTGCTTCGGGTACGCCATGAGCCTGAAACCCACTATCCTCCGCTGGAACAGACGGATATTTTTTCAGAAGAGCCTCCACCTCTTCCAAAAACCCTTCGGCAAACATTTTTTCTACACGGGCATTAATTTTTTCGTAGAGGATTTTTCGGGGCAGCACCACTCCCACCAGAAAAAAATCGTGTGCAACCGCTTCCAATCTTGGTGCATCTGGTTTTTGGAGAATCTCAAAAATTTCCAGAGCCCGAATGAGATATTTTTTATTCTGGGGTCCAATTTTTTGGGCTTTCTCGGGATCCACAGAGTGTAGCCGTTCCCAGAGTTCGGTATGCGAAAAAGTGTCGAGCACACTCCGGAGCGCAGGATTAGGAGGACAAGTGCCGAATAAAAACCCCTTCGTAAGAGCATTCAGGTACAATCCCGTGCCTCCGCACAGGATGGGAATATTTCCCCGACTCAAAACCTCTGCTATTTTTGTTTCCGCCATGGTTTTCCATTCCACCACGGTTATAGGAGTATCGGGACAGAGAGTCTCAAATAGATGATGAGGAACCCCTTGTTTCTCTTCTTCCGTTGGGGAGGCAGTGGTAGTAGAGAGGTCTGCAAACATTTGCCGAGAATCCGCATTGATGATTTCTTCTTGCCACTCTTGAACCCCCTTTGTAAGGGGGACAGGGGAGTAAGAAGAAAGAGAATGGGCAATTTTTACGGCGATATTTGTTTTCCCCGAACAGGTAGGACCGGTAACCACCAAAACGCCTTTAGGATGGGCAGAGAGAAAGGCAGAAATGGATGGTAAAAGAGGGAACATATGCGAAACGCCTTAAAAAATTTCTCCTTTCGCAAACAGCAAATTTGCTGCGGTACTGTAGGGATGTTCCATACAAAAAAGATCTTGTTTTTCCAGGGATACATCCGAAAGTCCACTTCCAGGGACTCCAGATACCGGCATGGGATTATGCCCGGAAGGAAGCGTACCTAGGGCAGGGATAGGCGCGGGAGGAGCAGCCTGGGTAGGAGCCGGAACAGAAGGAATGCCTAATGAAGGGTCAGATCCTGCTGAGGGAAAAGAAGGGATAGGAGAAGGAGCGTTTGATGACTCTGGAGAAACAGACGCTTGAGGCTCCTCAGAAACTTTATCTGGAAAAACGGGCATCACAGCAGCACCTACTGATACCAAAAGAGTTTTTTCTGCAATCACCAATTCCCCTTCGGCAATGCCCTCCACCACTTCTACTTTTTCTCCAAATATTCTCCCCAGTTTTACTTCCCGGGTTTCCGCTAAATACTTTCCGTCTTTTTCTTCCCCTGGTGCTGCCACTAAAACCTGTGCAGGGTTTTGAGAAACAAGACTTTTAAGTGGAATAAAAAGGGCCGTGTCTGAAGGAAGAGAAATGGTCGCCTTGGCAAAAATATTTGCCGGAATGTCGGTTCCATTTTCTAGAGTTATTTCAATAGGAATACGGTGTGTGGTCGCATCTGCAGTAGGCAGGATATTGGAGACTTTCCCATTTACTGGCTTTTCTTGCCCTTCAACGGTAAGCACCACAGGGTCACCAATGCGTATCATTGCCCGCTCTGCCACGGAAATATCCCCCGTAAGTTTTAGAGAGCCAAATTCCCCGAGAGAAAAAAGCGGAGTTCCGGGAGAAAGAGTATTCCCTTCGTGCGCAAAAACATGGGTAATAGTCCCGCCATTGGTAGCCCGAACGGTGAGTTTTGAGAGGTTTAAGAGAGCGGTATCCAGCATTGCCTTCGCAGAATCATACTGAGCCTGAGCCGATTGAACAGAGAGATTATCTCGAGCCTTCAGGAGCGAAAGATTATTTTGAGAAGATTCCAAAGCCTTTCTGCTCGTATCGAGTGTTTTTTGAGAAACCTCTTTTTGGGTACTAGTACTCACCCCCTGTAAATCTCCCGCATCTTTAGTGTGTTCGAGGGCCTGTTTTGCGGAAAGGACGCGAGACTCTAAAAGTGCAATTTGAGAATTGGAGTTCGTGATGCGCTGGGGGCTTTGAATCGCAAAATCAGAAAGCGATTGGCGCGCATTGGTGAGAGCTGTAATATTGGCATCCAAAGCATTTTGCGCCACCGTTATTTTGGTTTTTAACGCTGCAAGATTGGCATCCGTAAAACTTCCTCCTGTTACGGCCCCTTTTAAAATGGACTCAATTTCTCGCAAGAGAGAGCGGATACTTTTGGCGTTATTGGCAATATCATCCAAAATCGCCACCATTTCTTTTTCATCCGCATCTCCGTATGGGATTTGAGAAAACACTACAAACCGTTGTTCTAGTTCATCTACCGCAGTAGAAAGGGGAGACCACTCGTTTTTTGCCTTATAAAAATCTTGAGGGCTTTTACGAGAAATATAGTCTTCGTACCCATCGTTTAAATGGGCATTTTCAGAGCTCACTCCTAAAATTTCATCCGCAACGGTAAGCGCTTGACGAAAATTGATCATCGCAGGAGAAAGAGCATTCCCCGAATCTTCTAAAAGGTTTCTCTTCGTTTTTGCTTCATTTTGAACCAGTTGCCCAGCATTACTTTTGGCGATTTCCAATTCTTTTTGAGAAATTTCGAGTGTTTTTTGTGCGATTTCTGTTTGAGAATTACTACTTCTTTGGGTAAAGGTATTTGCCTTTTTGGCGCTGTCCCAAGAAATACGCGCCTGAGCGATGGCAATTTTACTCTGCTCAATGCCCACTAGCGCATTTTTTTGCTCCTCTTCGGTTATTCTTTCGGTAAAGGCGAGTGATTTTTTAGCATTTTCAAGCCCGACCATGGCAGACTCGTACGAAACCCGAATGAGACTATTTTCTGGCTCTAAAATCATCAGCACATCCCCCGCATTTACGGTTTCACCCTCCTCTACTAAAACATTGCCAATGGTTCCCGATACTTCAGAGGCAACGGTAAATTCCTCAGACGGAGTGAGTGTTCCAGAAACCTCTACTGTTGGCACAAATTTTTCAAATTTTGCTTCGGTAACCGGAACCGTAGGAATAGGAGTAGCGTCAGGAGTTGCCACTTCTGTGCTTCCACAAGCGGAAAAAAAGAAGAGGGAAAAAATTAAAAGCGGTAAAGAGGGTTTATACATAGAAAAAAGATAATGAAGTACCCCCATGCTACATTTTTCTTTTGAGAAATTCACGAAAAAAGATTTTTACTTTCCGTATGCCGTTTTTAAATGGGGCTCGCTCTTTAAGCACGAGCCCCATTTTTTTGGTTTTTCAAATACATAAAAGCTCAAAAATGGCTTTAAGCGAGAACAAAAGAGAGCTACAAAAGTAGAGCAACCCTAACTATTGTTAGACTCTAAGTCTGTGTTATAAAGCTGAAAATATCTTTTTAACCTAGCCTCTATATCGAATATGAGCTCATCTGGATCAGCACTCTCTTCCACAGGAGTAAATACCAATTTTGATTCTTGGAAACCCAAAACCTCAACCCCACCATGCAGACCCAACATTGTTCGTATTTCTTCTCTTGTTGTAAAATCTGTAACCTCCGGCAACGGAACACTGAAACACCCATTTTTGAAAAGAGGCGTATTTCCAGAAACAATATGTTTTTTTTTCTAACATATAAAATAGGGGTAAAAAAAGGAGGCTGTTTTTTACTCCTTACACTTTTCTTTGTCAAATTTTTTTGTCACTATACTTTCGACCATTTCAAACTCCTCTTTTTTCGCTATGAAATCGCATTTCCCCATTTTTAAAAATCGTCCAAATCTTACTTATCTCGATTCTGGTGCCAGTGCCCAAAAACCCGAGTGTGTTTTAAACGCCATAAAAGACTTTGCAGAAAATGGATACGCCAATATCCACCGCGGATATTACGCATTATCTCTTAATGCGACCCAAAAATACGAAGAGGCGCGAGAAACCGTTGCCCATTTTTTTGGCGTTACTCCTGCGGAAATAGTGTTTACCAAAAACGGAACCGAAGCCGCAAACCTGTTTGTTTCGGCGTGGGGGAAATATCTCACCACGGGAGATGAGGTGCTTTTGCCGTTGTCGGAACACCATGCCAATTTTGTCCCTTGGCTACGACTTCGGGAAGAACGGGGAATAGTACTGAAATTTGTAGAACCCGACCAACACGGAGTTTTTACCCTAAACGATTTTACGAAACAAATCTCCATAAAAACCAAAGCCATTGCCGTGGCACAGGTTTCTAATGTTACGGGACAAATTTTCCCCATTGCACAACTGGCAGAATTGGCACACCAAAACGGAAGCATTATTTTTGTAGACATCTGCCAAAGCGCGCCGCATTTTGCTATAGATTTAAAAAAAATGGGCGTAGATGCAGCGTTTTTTACGGGACATAAGCTAGGTGCCGGCGCTACAGGGGGGCTTTTTGCAAAAATGGAGATTTTGGAAACGCTTTCCCCGCTTTTAGTAGGAGGAGACAGTATTATAGAGGTAACCACCGAAGGCTACACCCTTCTTCCGCCACCGGAACGGTTTGAGTCCGGTACACCCGCACTGGAAAATATTGTGGGACTTTCCACCGCTATACAATTCCTTCAGGAACACCAAAGAGAAGAAAAACTGAGAAAACATGAAATTCACCTTTTGTCTCTCCTCCAAACAGGACTCCAAAAAATTCCTGATATTCATATCATCGGTCCTCAAAATATTCAGGAGAGATCGGGACTCATTTCGTTTTATCACGAAAATATTCATCATTCCGACATCAGTATGTATTTAGCCGAACACGATATTTGCGTGCGCAGCGGATTCCATTGCGCCAATCCGCTGCACCAGTTTTTAGGCATTCCGGGGACTGTTCGTGCCAGCGTATGGATGTATAATACCGAGGAAGATATAGAAAAGTTTTTACAGGAATTAGGAAACGCGATTTCTCTTTTTGCCAAATGATAGACACCACTAAAACCTACGGCATTTTTGGATGGGGAGTTGAAGGAAAATCGGTATACCGGTGGCTTACCAAACACGGTGCTCAAAATATTTTGGTTTTCGATGAAAATCCTGTCACCCCAGAGGGAACGATAAATCGCCCCCCTACCGCAGATTTTTCAAAAATAGCGGAATGTGACATACTCTTTCGTTCGCCGGGAGTACGCCCTGAAAAATGTTGGAGTAGAGCCGTTTCATGCAACGGCTCTACATCTGCCACCAAATATTTTTTTCACCATTCCCCCACCAAAAACATTGTGGGCGTTACCGGAACAAAAGGGAAAGGAACTACTTCTACCCTTATTTATGAAATACTGAAAAACGCAGGGAAACAGGTGTTTTTAGGAGGAAATATTGGAACGCCGGTTTTTGATTTTTTTGATGAGCTGACTCCTGAATCATGGGTAGTATTAGAGCTTTCCTCTTTTCAGCTGTTTGACTTGGATATTTCGCCACCATACGCCGTGCTGCTCAGAACAGATTCTGAACATCTCGACTGGCATACCAGCGTGAAAGAATACCGCGAGGCAAAGCAAAACCTTTTCCAATTTCAAAAAAAAGAAGATACCCTGGTGGTTTTTGGAGAATCGGACATTACCAAAAAAATGGCAGAAATTTCCCCTGCAAAAAAAATATGGGTGCGTCCTAATGGCGCAACAGGCGAAGAAAATGAAATAACGGCACAAAATGGTTTTGTAGAGACGCGATTTATCGCGTCTGACAAAACACGGTCCCATGAAACCATTTTCCCCATTTCTTCTATTCAACTGCGCGGAAAATTCCAATATGAAAATGTTTTAGCAGCAACCGCAATCGCTAAAGAAATAGGAATTCCCAACAAGACCATCCAAAAAACGGTGGAGAATTTTAAAGGCTTACCCATGCGCTGCGAGTTGGTAGCAGAAAAAAATGGAATCCAATTTTTTAATGATTCCTTTTCCACTATCCCCGAAACCACCATTGCGTCTTTATCAACCTTTACGAGCCCTGTTTTATTGATTTTAGGAGGAAGCGAAAAATATTCCGATTTTACCGAACTCGCCCGTACTTGTGCCCAGCATCCATCTCTCCACAAAATATTCCTCATCGGAAAAACAGCACCCCGTATTTTAGAAGCGCTTCAAAGAGCAGAATCTCGCGTCTCCACAGAAATAATTTTAGAGGAAGACGAAAACGAACAAAAAGGGCATGGAGAAAAGGTTTTGCAGAAAATTTTTCAATCTGTAGAGACCAATAATAATTTTTCGCTCCTCCTTTCCCCTGCATGCGCCAGTTTTGGGCTGTTTACAAACTACAAAGAAAGAGGAGAAATTTTTAACACCCTCGCAAAAGCCTTTCCTGAAGATTAGTCATCGATTTTTGAAGGAATAAGAAATCCCCTTTCGCCCCTTAATTCTTGCGAAAAATTGGCATCCGAGGATGAAAATCCTTTTCCTGAAATACGATATTTTTTGCGAAGCTCTTCAATGTTTCCGGAAGGGATAAGGCCCATTTCAAGCGCCAGTTCATCGGCATATCCCGGAAAAATAAGCCGAGAATCCCACCAGGGGAATTTTTTCTCTGATATTTTTTCAATATGATGGGTGATGGTGTTGGTACAATTGTTAGTAAGCGTATTATAAAAATCAGGATTCTGAGATTCTTTGGTAATGGAATGTGCAAAAGAGAGAAAAAGTTTTTGGGCTTGTTCAGGGGTGGCAACGGTGGGATAAAGGTACACCTCTTCATTCCGAAATCCAATCCGTGAGCCAATGAGATCCTCTTCTGTTCCCACAATATACGCGATTTCAAATTGGCGCAACAGCCCCCAAAAGGGAGAAAAAGATTCTCCTTTTTCTCGACGCGTTTCTACAGAAATACTCAGGTACCGCCCATCGCGGAAGCCAAAACTCACAAAAGCATGGGCAACCCCCTCTATATCCGAAAAATGCGAAACCAAAAAATCCACCGATACAATGTCAGAAACCCTATAGGTCTCATCTCGGTACCGCGGAGTTATTTCGCCAGTACTGCTATATAAAAAATCGCGAATATTATGGATGGTGACCAAATCACCATTTTGCTGAACATCCGGAATTTTTTGGTACGCCACCTCCCAATCTCTGTC
This sequence comes from Candidatus Peregrinibacteria bacterium, assembly GCA_037138215.1. Lineage (GTDB taxonomy): Bacteria > Patescibacteriota > Gracilibacteria > CAIRYL01 > CAIRYL01 > CAIRYL01. The sequence continues at coordinate 8,836 of JBAXIU010000032.1, forward strand.
AGTTCGGGCTTCTTGGCAAAAAAACCACGCCAAAAACAAGAGCATCAACACGATGAGGGCGGTAAATACCGGATGCCGACGAATCCAATTTTTAAAGATTTCCATGAAGAATTTGGCTTTTGGGATGCCCTGTCATTGCGAGGAACGAAGCAATCCATCACAGGAGAGAAAACATGGATTGCTTGGGGCTTTGCCCTTGGGAGTGACGGATCATTACAATTTTTTACGAGGGAAATGAGGGTATTTTTTCAGTAATTACTACATAACAGCGTCTATATAATTATATTTTCCATTTTCTACGGTCGAAAGCATCGGTACAGATCTTCCTTTCATCTCATCTTGCCATTTACTACATATACCCTTCATTTTTTCATTGGGAGAATGCTTTTTATTATCAGGAGGTAAGCAAAATCCTTGGCACTCATCACTATCTGCGCAGGTTTTTCCGGTATCTGTTGCAGGAATCGCACAAGATTCTCCAATGTGATCATTCTCCCCCTCACTCCAAATTCCTCCTTTCGCCTTACATTGCGCTGCTTTACTGAGTGGCTTTGGTGTATTTGTAGGGCTTGGCGAAGCACTCTCAGCTGGGCTTGGAGCTGGAGAAACTTCAGGTAAGGACACCGATCCCTTTTCTTCTTCATATCTTTCAATTCCCTTTTTTACCCCTTCGTAAAAAATATCGTCTGGAACTCCTGCTTTTCCCGTTTCTTGGGCAAAATATTCATTCAGGCGATTCATAAGCACCGTGGCTTCTGCATGTGTAATGGAAGCGGTAGGAGTAATGGCCTGCTGCTCTGTTTTGTTGGGGACTCCTGCCAAAGACGCAATATCAATAATTTTTTGGTTCCCTACAAAAATGCCTATGGGCAATGCCAAAAGGATACCGAGGAAGAGGAAGAGAAAAGATTTGGACATGGAAAAAAGAAAAATATAGAAATTTTAATAATCCGACAACGAAGAGATGAAAATTTATTCAATGGGACGATCCAGGCGAATATCACCCTCTGGGAAAAGTTTTACAACAGCGTCTTTTTCCTTTTGACTGAGTTTATTGTCCCAAAGGATAAGGTATTGAAGATTGATAAGATTTTTTATATCGGAAGGAATAGTAGAGAGTTTATTTTCTGCCAGTCCAAGGTATTGGAGATTCGTAAGCTTTCCTATTTCTGGAGAAAGAATTTCTATTTTATTAGCAGAAAAATCTAATGATTGAAGCGTTTCTAATTGAAAAATTTCAGAGGGAATTTTTGTGAGATTATTATAATCCACCAGAAGAAGTTTAAGATTTTTCAACTTCCCTATTTCAGAAGGAAGAAGTGAGAGTTTATTTCCAGTAAGGTATAAATCAGTTATTTTTGTTAATTGCACTATTTCAGGGGGAATGGATTTTATATTATTCCATCTCGCATCTAAAAGTTTAAGGTTTATTAATCTCTCTATTTCGGAGGGAAGAGTTTTAATTCTATTCCCATGAATATCGAGGTACTCCAAGCTGGTAAGGCTACTTATTTGAGCAGAAATCTTCTTTATGCCCTTATAATTAGCAAAAACACAAATAATTTCACCTTTTTCGTTCTTTGCTACTTCATTGTTTTTCAGGTTTTTTCCAAAAATATCTTTCAAAAGTTTTTTTTCTTCTTTTGTAAGCATTGTATCAAGGGTTTCTAAGTTTTTTTGCTGGGCACATTCTGGCAATTCTTCATCTACAGCCGAAAAAGCCCCCCCCTCCCGCAAAGCTTTGTACAGGAGCAAATCCTAACAAAAAACCTAATGTTACAGTGCTAAAAAGTGCACGAAATGGAAAGTGGGACATAAAAAGGGAAAAATGAGTTGGTAGGGACAGGTTTAAAACCTGTCTTTCTTAAAAACACCACGAGATTATCACAGTCCTCGCGCAGGAATCAAATCTCCTCAAATTTCCCACTTTCGTACAAAACCAAAAACTCGTATGATGGTGCTGTTTTTTATTTCTTGTATGGCACTTCGTGTTTGTGTTCCTATTGTTCCCACTTCGCTTTCCCATTTGTTAGAGAGTATGAAAAAAGCCGCACCAAAAGCGGATATTTTAGAGCTTTGGATGGGAGAATTGTCACCGGAGGAGCGATTTTACGATGTCATTTTTGCACTGAAAAAACAGCTCCAAATCCCCGTTCTTATAACCATAAAGGGAGAGGAAGAAAAAGGACATTTTACAGGAACCGCAGAAGAAAAAGTAGAAATTCTTCTGGAATGCGCTCAGCGCGGAGCGGAATATATAGATATTGATTATGAGTTTTCGCCCAAACTGCTCCAAAAGATACAGGGAAATAAGGGCGAAACGAAAATAATCCTTTCTGCTCATTTTTTTAGAGGAACACCATCTTTGCCGGCATTGCTGAGCCGCGTAGAAAAAATGAAGGAACGCGGTGCGGACATGGTAAAAATTGCCGCTTTTGCAGAAGACCCCCGAGACCTCATTACCATTTTAAGACTCGCAGAAAATCTTAAACGCTCAGAAACGCCATTTATTGCCATTGCCATGGGAGATATTGGGAAACCATCACGGCTTCTTACTCCATTTTTAGGAGGAGAAATGTCATTTGCGCCGTTGGAAATATCTCAGTCTTCTGCTCCGGGGCAAATTCCCGTAGATGCATTGCGAGCGGCTTGGAACACGGTAAAAATGGACTAATCCGGATTATTCGTCTTTTGGTTCTTTTAATCGTAAAACTTCCAAAATCCCCAGCACTGCAATCATAATAATTCCGTAGTAGTACCCATGGTGGCTGGAAATAAACTCAGAAATTGTTCCCCCCGCCGTAGTAAGAATCAGGAGCAGGATAAAATTGGTAATCATCAAGATTCGTCCATTTTTTTTGGTCCATTCCGCAAATACGCTGTGGTCTGCTTTGAGGTATTTTGCCTGTAAAACGCCAAACAGCGCCACCACTACAAAAAGGAGAAAAAGAAAAATATGCCCAGAGAGAAGGTCTTCCACCGCAATAGGCGCCACAGACATTCCTTTTTCCAGCATATCCAGCGCGGTAAAGAGGATAATAAATAGCCCCGCCCACTGAATAGACGGATATTTTTCCAAAAGTTTAGCAATAAAACTGGATGCTACCACCATGAGAATAATGGAGATAACGAGACCAATAGCGAGATTAAAGAGATTCCCATGGCTTGCTCCCGCAACTGCCAAAACATTGTCGAGAGACATGGCTACATCGGCAATAATAATGGTTTTTACCGCATTCCAGAGGTCACTGTGCGCATTGGTATGGTGTCCATTTTCGCCCTCTTCGCTACTTCTAATTTCTCGGTAAAATTTCCACACCACATAAAGTAAAAGGAGTGCTCCCAAAAATTCCAATCCTGGAATTTTTAAGAGCCATACCACTCCCCCAGAAAAAATAATCCTCAAGATGGTTGCCCCTAAAACTCCCCATAAAATTGCTTTTTTTCTCAGTGGTCCTTGTAAATTTCGCGTTGCCATCCCAATGAGAATAGCATTGTCTCCACTCATCACCAGGTCAATGAGGATGATATTGAGGAGTGCCAAAGCGCCTTCTGGAGTAAAAACATGGAAAGATTCCTGAATAAGCGTGTCGAACATGAGGAATGAAAAATAAGAATAACATTATTGGCCTCTGGGAACCTCTCCAGTGGCATTTCCTGCAGGGGCAGGAGCCGGAGATCCAGAGGGAGTGGGAGAAGCCCCCCGAAGAATGAGTTTTGGTTCTGCAACATAATGAGAACCAAACTGTTTATTTTCAGGTTCTGCCCGGTTTAAAAAGGTGACAACTCGAGAATATGCGGTTTTAAAACCTGCAATAGAAGCCCTTTCCACTTTTTCTTTTCCCACAGGAAGCGTTGGAGTGTCTTTAATAACAGGGGCACTGGGCGCTCCCACGGTCGCATATTTATAAGGACCAAGAATTTTCACCGTTCGACTATCTCGAGTTCCGTAATAATAAAAATACAATTCGTCTCCCTCTACTCGAGTTTGAAGGAGAATTGCCCCCGGAGTATTATTTACGAATTTTAAATCTTTTCCGCCTTCATATACCGTGGCATCTGTCCCGTATGGGAAATACATTTTCATCGCAAATCGGTGGTTCCAGCGTTCTAAAATATCCACTCCCGCTAGCATGGCACCTCTAAATGCTGTGGTAGAAACCTGACAAACCCCTCCTCCTACTCCGTCTTCTACAGAATCTCCCATAATAACCGGACTACTTTTGTATCCCGTATCAAATCCCACATGACCCAATGCGCCATTAAAAGAAAATTGCGAATCTTTGGGGATAAGAAGCCCATTAAAATGACTGGCTGCCAAGGTAAGGTTGAAACGACGATTAGAAGAAGATCCGGTAAAATTAGATTGTCCAATAGCAATGAGTTCTGTAATACCCTGGGTTTTTAAGTCCGGGTCCGTAACGGTTACAGGAGGTGAAATGCGGTCAATAACGAGGGTCACCACGGTAATATTTTCTTGGATAGCCTTTTCTATGAGACGAGAGGAAAGCTCAATATTGAGTTTTTCCCCAAATTGTCCGTATCCATCAAAAACAATTTTTCCTTCGGCGTTTTTAGAAATGGTAACGGCAGTGGGGTCTTTATTGATTTGTGGAGCAATTTTTTGGATGAGATAGTCTGCAATTTTTGAAGATTGAACCGCTTTCGTTCCGGAAGGCGTTGGAGCAGGAGCATTGGTGGCAACCGATTCTTGGGCAAGACAAAAATCAGAAGTGCCTTGTTTGGGAGTGTTGGTATCACCAATAAAACCGTTTTCCCCAACAGAAACAGAAAAATGCTGGTAATTATGCTTTAAAAGAATATTCCCCATATTCCATTCGGCAAATGCACCAGAGGAAGTAATTCCTATGGCTCCCAAAAGACCCAAAAAAAAGAGAAAAAAACGAACCATGCAAAGGGGAAGAAGTTCCTGCATTATGCGGGGAACACCGTTATTTTTGCAAACAATTTTTTGAGTACGCACATCACAAACTCAAGTTTTTTACCAGAAATTATTTGGTAAAAACCCAGTATTGCATTTTTCTGCCACACTGTGCTACAATGATACGAAAATTTTTTTATTTTTTGTATATGTATGGACACCAAAACCGTGGGAATGGCTTTTTCGTCTCTCTCTCTCTCTCTCTCTCGAGTAAAGGATACTTTTTAGAGAACAGGAAATGTTTTGACTATGACACCAGTACTGCAGAGCAAATTTGTGGATCTATTGCGGATAAAATGGGGGATGATCTAAAAAACGATACTTCTGGTACTTTAGACAGTCTAAAAAAGGAAACATTACAAGTACAAACGGTAGTACAAAACAGTAGTGCAGGACTACTGCGACTGAGGGCTGAAAATTTGAAAACGATTATTGGAAGTTTGAAGAGTGGTGATACTGTTACCGCTACAGGAAAGCACAAAAATGATGGAAATGACCACTTTTTACAAGTAACAGCAGGTGCTCAAACAGGCTGGGTGCATTCGGATTATGTGGGGAAAGAGGGGATATATTGTTCAACAGAACCAGCAACAACAGAACCAGCAACAACAACAGAACCAGCAACAACAACAGAACCAGCAACAACAACAGAACCAGCAACAACAGAACCACCAAAACCTGGAGAAATAATTACTCCCAACCCCCGTGCCACCACAGTAGATACCCGTCAAAACGGCTCTACACTTTTTATAAGCGGAGTAGAAGTGGCTTTGGATGGCGGAGCAACCGCAATGGTGCAAAAAAATCCTGTTCTTCAAAATGCACTGGCAACAATGGCAAAAGCCAAAACAGGAAACGATGCCACAGAAATTGAAACAGAAATGGACAAACTGACGAAAAACAAAGATATATCGAGTATTAAAGGATATGACGCGGTAGTGGCGGATATACTCGCTATTAAGCCATCAGAGAGAACCCCCGTTCAACAAAATATTTTTAGTGGGCTTTTGCTTGAGAAAAACCAGCTAAAAAATGAACAACTCTTTAAAATGATAGAAATGCATATTCCTGTGCATTTTTTCCAAAAAGATGATGATAATATTTTGGATAAAAGAGACCGTGCCTATTCGGCACTCCAAGAAATTTTAAAAAATCCGCAGTATCTTCAAAAAGCCAATCTTATAGATGCTATGAAAGCCTATACGGAAGATACCGCAGTTGTAAAAACCGAGGTACAAAAGCAAAATATGGCGGTACTCCAGCAAGTGTATTTAGATCTTCCAGAAGAAGTAGGAGGACTAAAAAGTGCAACAACATTTGAGGGCATTGAACAGCAAACCGATTTGGCGTATTTAAAAATGGGGAAAAATTACGCGGAAAGGGCTCCCAAAGCGTATAACCTGTTTGGAATAGGCGCAGAAGACATTGATGCATTGGAACCCACAGCTCTCAGTACTTTTGCCAGTGTCTTTTTAAAGTACTCCAACGAAGAAGGGAAAAAAATGCTGGAAGACCCCGATACAAAGCTAGACGAAGGTTTAAAAAGTGAGATTCTTTCTGAGGCAAAACTTCCTTCTGCAGAAGAAATTACAGAGCAATTAAGAAAAGAAGGAATTGATACTGATGCCAAAGCTCAAAAAATAAAAAATCCTCAAACTGGACAATATTATAGCAATCTTACCGCATTGGTGAACGCGAGTATGACAAATTCCAGAAAATCTGCACTGCAACACGGTGCGCTGGATAAGATGATCACCAGTTCAGAATGGAAAAAATATTTCGTGGATAAATCTTCTCTTACCACTGATTTTTCTACTGCCCTGAACGAAGCCAGAGACCAATATACCAGTATTCGGTCATCTCAAAACTTTTTAGGAACGGGGATTTCTACCAAACAATTTGTAGAAGAAGGGGTTATTACTGCCATTTCTCTTGTTCCTGCTACTGCCGCAGTGGGCTGGAGTTTAAGAGCCGCTCGTATTGGTGCATTTGCCGCCAAAGGAGCAATGCGTGCATTGGCAGTAGAATCTGTTGCAGGAGGGGCAACTTTTGGTGTGGCACATACCACCGGTACGGGGCTGGCGTATGGGTTTGATACCTTGGGAAATACAAAAGGAGAAATTGCAGAAACTTATGCAAAAAATATAGGCACTTCCATGGCATTTTGGGCAGCTTTTGGTGCTACAAATAGAATAATCGGAGCCGGATTGAGTAAAGTAAATCCAACCCTCGCAAAAGATATAAGTCACCTAGGAACTCCAAAAATAACAATAAAGGGCGTAGATATGTACTCACCAGCAGTAGTGGGCATTGCGAGAGACTTGTACAAAACTATTATGCCCAAAATATTGGGAGGGGCAAAGGGAGTAGGAGAAAGTGCAAATTCGCTTGTTAGCGCATTAGGGCAAACTTCAAGAGTAGGTATTAACTCAGAAGTAATGGCGCTTATTCAAGATGCCGCAGAAAAGGCGGCACTGGTTGATGATCCGCATAAAGAAAACCCCAATTTTGAAAAAAGAAAAGAACAATTTATACAAAATTTTCTTGTAATGGCGATATTGCCAACCATGAGAAAATAAGAGACAAGGAAAAAATATACGGCATGAAGAGAATCCTAAGTTTCAATTCGAAGTGCAACAGGGGAAACAATAGAGAGCGAACATAA
>JBAXIU010000033.1:0-16149 GCA_037138215.1 Candidatus Peregrinibacteria bacterium
TAATTCCTAATTCCTAATTCCTAATTCCTAATTCCTAATTCCTAATTCCTAATTCCTAATTCTCATGCTCCTCTCCTGGATTCCTCCCACAGAAAACCAAAATCCCCGATTCCCGCTTTTTGATATATTGCGGGGAATGGCAGCATTCTTGGTGGCGTGTTTCCACTTTTGGACATTTTTTCCCTTTGGGGCAGATGGAAATCCACTTTTCCACATTTTTTCTCTCCCTTTTGCCGGCGGACATTTGGGCGTAGATCTTTTCTTCGTTATTTCTGGATTTGTTATTACGCTCTCATTTTTAAGAAGCCATTCCCTTTCGTCTTTTTTCTCCAAACGGTTTTTGAGAATTTTTCCTCTCGCAGTATTTTTTGTCATCACCGTTTTTATATTAAAAGCGCTTTTGTCTGGAGGCATTTCAAGAGAACTGGCATGGAACGGGCTGGCGCACCTCCTCTTTATCCAATCGTTTTTCCAACAAACCTATCACGGGCTTCATCCGGTAATGTGGACTTTAACGGTAGAAGTGCTCTTTTACCTTTCCCTGCCATTACTCTTTTTTTGTGGACGCAAAAAACTGTCCCATTTCTTATGGATTTTAGGGGGATTTACCATCGCAACCTGGATCTTTCGGGCGTGGATTTCTGTTTTTTTTGAACATTGGAGCGCAGACGAACGGATTTTTTATTCGGAACAATATTGGGGACGATTTGACCAATTTGCGCTGGGCATTGGAATTGCAATGCTGTGGGTATTTCGCAAACAATGGGTTTCAAAATTTTCCCCATATTTTTTTATATTCCTCAAATGGGGAGGAATAGTTTCTTTTCTCCTCCTCTTTCCCCTATTTGCGGAAATAGGGAGTACATTTCGGGAGAGTCTTTTTCTCCAGGTATTTCTTCATTTTGGTATTTCGTTTGCCCTCAGTATGGGAATTGTGGGGATCTTGTTCTCTCATTCCCATTCTCGGAAAAACGAAGAAGAAGGGACTCCAGATTCCCTCGTTAATAATTCTGATTTCCAAAGAGTTTCTATTCCTCCAAAAGAGGGAATGGTACGAAGTGCCAAGATACTCGCCTCATCGGGAATGATAGAATCAGTATGTATTTGGCTGGGAAATATTTCGTATAGTTTATACCTCTGGCATTTCCCCATCCAATCCCTTTGGAAAAAGGGAATTTCTGTTCTTCCCATGGATGTTCCCCTTATTTTTTCTTTTGTGGGAGTCATGATCATCACGCTCTGCGTTTCCCATTATTCTTGGAAATATATTGAGAAAAAAATTCCCATTTTTTTGGGCATATAAAAGACAAAAAAATGGCATAATCGCAGAGAAAAGCAAAAAAATAACATAAAAAAACATTTTGTAAAGATAGGAAAAAGTGATAAAATGATATCTCTATTTTTCTTCTTTTTTCTTTTCCACATTTCACTTCTTTCCCATGAGTATTATCCATACGATCGTTCAACAGGCTCAAAAAAATGAGAAAGATGATCAAGAAACAATTCCCGTCCCTAAAAAATTTCTCTGGGGAATACTTTCTGCGGAACATGACAATCACAAATTTTTTAAAACAAAAATGATTATTGCATTTTCTGCCAGTATTCTCATTTTGGGATTTGTAACAGTTCTTTATCTGCAGGCAAAAATTGAATCTTTTCAAGCACAGGCATCTCTTTCTCGGGCTGTTTTTACCGAAAATACGATCCCCAAAAATACACTGGAAAAACAGAATATATAAACGATCTCCCCTCTTGTATTTTTTGGAAAAATGTGGGAAAATAGAATGAATTTTTTATTCTCCCATGTCAGACCTTGAAGAAAAAAATGTTTTCCTCAAAAGTTTAGAAGAGGAAACCACCCCAATCCCAACAAAAGAACAAACACCTCCTCAAGCTGCGGTATCCAAAGGAATGTCGGGAACGGCTATTTTCGCGTCGCTCTTTATTTTCTTCCTCTTTCTCATTGTTCTCCTCATTTTCGTCCTCAGTGTTTCTGGGGAAAACAGCCCCGTTTTACAGAGTTTTGGCGTAGCGGGTCAGGATGTAAAAGACTTCCTGACCAATGTAGTCAATAAGACCTTTATGTCGCTTTCTATATTTCTCGTACTCCTCTTTAGTATTGGGATTTTTCGAGGGTTTTCGCTCCCGAGTGATGGAACCCCTGCCCGGCGTAACTCTTTTGTGTTTGGGGCGGTCTGTGGGGGGCTTATTTTTCTTGTTATTCTTGCTTGGATTGGAAGTTTTGCATTTATTGACCGATTTGCAGTGGCGAGTGGAACAATTCGGGCGGGAATAGAAGTGACGAACTTGGATCCCAACAAAGAAATTATTGCCCCTCTCGATATTCATTTCTCTGCGAAAGCCATTGTAAAAGCCTTGGCATCGCAAAAAAAGTATCCCGAAGGATTCCAATGGAGTAAAGATGAAGGACAAACTTTTACCACCACCAGTCTTGATGATGAAATTACTTTTGCCTTTGAAACAAAAGGAAAAAAAGAAGTAGTTCTCAAAGTCATCTTTAAAAGTGGAGAAGAGACTTTTTCACTCCCCTTTACAGTAGATGACGCGTCATTTTCTCTCAGTCCCATGACCGGAAGTGCTCCCTTTACCACTAATTTTGACGCTTCTGCTCTTTCTAAGGGGAAAAGCTACAAAAGTTTTGAATGGAATATGGACAACGATGATTCGTACGAAATCAAAAAAACGGTTCCCTCTGTCTCATATACCTTCGAACGAGCTGGAGAATATCCCGTTTCTCTTCGGATTGCTTTTCAAGATGGAAGTGTTCAGATTTTTCACAGAACGGTTACCGTCAATACCCCCGAAGGAAAACCCTTGGTATCAGTTATCACTGCTACTCCCGACACCAAGGGAATCGCGCCCTTTTCGGTCACACTTTCTGCCGAAAACTCCACCAGCAAAGATGGAAAAATTGTAGATTACCAATGGGTTATTGGAGATAAAAAGGAGAAAAAAAACGGGGTTTCTATCCAACAAACCTTTACAAAAGCAGGAAAATATCCCGTACTGCTCACGGTTACCAATGACATTGGGAAAACGGATACCCAAGCAATAGAAATCGAAGTCACCAATTCTTCCCATGCGCCCACAGCTGCCGTAAAAACAACACCAGCCCTACAAACGGGAAAACTCATTACTGGAATAACTCCTCTAGAAGTAAAATTTGATGCTTCTTCCTCTATTGATCAGGATAACGATATTATAAAATATGAATGGTTGTTAAATGACGAAGAAGTGCCCTTCGCAACGGGAGACAAAACTTCATACACCTTTAGAGACAAGGGCGAGAATACTGTAAAACTTCGTATTACGGACGCCACCGATAATGTTTCAGAAGAAGTAGTAACGGTAAGCGTCGTAAATCCCAATATTATTGCCAGTATAAAAACCGATCCAGAAAATGGGTCTGCACCACTCATTGTTAATTTTGACGGATCGGAATCGTCATGCAAGAAAGACAACTGCAAAGTCATTTCTTTTGAATGGGATTTTGGAGATGGAAGCCCGAAACAAACCACAGGAGCTCACACTTCTCATAGGTATGCAACAGTGGGAACATATACACCGACCCTTACCATTACTACCAATACGGGGGAAACGGCAAAAAACCAAACACAAATTGCCGCAGTAGAACCTCCATTTGTGGCTTGTTTTGATGCTTCTCGCACGACTGGCCCCTCCCCTCTTTCTGTAACATTTAACCCTTCGGATTGTTCCCAAGGAACTATTAAAGCCTATAAATGGGATTTTGGAGATGGCGTTATTTCTGAACAACGCAAACCAACACACACATTTTTAAAGTCTGGTGTGTATACGGTAGTTCTCACCATTTTTGATCAAAATAATTCGGTGAGTACTGATCAAAAAACAATTACGGTAGAGTAGAACAAGGAATGAAAATTCTCCTGATTTTGAAAAAGAGCCCCGTCTGGAAGCGGGGCTCTTTTTAATATACATCACTAATCTTTCTTTTATGACTTTACTCCTCTATCCGCTTTAATTTTTTCTACTACATTTTGTGGTGCTTTTTCATAGCGAGAAAACTCCATAGCGTAGGATGCTCGTCCCTGAGTCATAGACCGGAGATCGTTTACATATCCAAACATTTCTGCCAGAGGAATACTCGCTCGTACCACTTTTGCCGTTCCTCTGTCCGTTTGTTCAGAAATAAGTCCCCGACGAGAAGAAATATCTCCCATCACATCTCCCATATAACTTTCAGGAGTGGTTACCTCCACTTTCATGATGGGTTCCAACAAAATAGGACTTGCCTGTCTTGCTCCTTTTTGGAAGGCTTGTGATCCCGCAATTTTAAACGCCAATTCAGAAGAATCCACATCATGGTATGATCCATCATAGAGTTCCACTTTAATATCTACCATTGGGTACCCTGCCACTACTCCTCGTTTCATCGCTTCAAGAACTCCCTTATTTACCGCAGGAATAAATTCATTTGGAATTTTTCCTCCCACCACAGAGTTCACAAATTCGTATCCCTTTCCTGGCTCCTGTGGGAAAATTCTCATGAGAACATGACCATATTGTCCTCGACCTCCCGTTTGCTTTGAGTATTTCTCTTCTGCAGAAACTTGGTTTTGAATAGTTTCTCGGTACGCCACTTGAGGCGCTCCTACATTCGCTTCCACTTTAAATTCTCTTCGCATTCGGTCTACCAACACATCCAGGTGGAGTTCTCCCATTCCGGAAATAATGGTTTGTCCCGTTTCTTCATCGGTTCGTACTTTAAATGTTGGATCTTCTTCTGCTAATTTCCCGAGGGCGATTCCCATTTTCTCTTGATCTGCCTTTGTTTTTGCTTCTACTGCCACATGGATTACGGGCTCTGGGAATGTCATCTCTTCCAAACTCACAGCATCTCGTCCTTCGTCACAAATAGTATCTCCCGTTCGAACATCTTTCAGTCCCACGATTGCCCCAATTCCTCCCGCGTGAATTTCTGTAATCTCCTGACGAGAGTTAGCGTGCATTTGTACTAATCGTCCAATTCGCTCTTTATTTCCGGTTCGGGCGTTAATCACATACGATCCTGATTTAATAACTCCGGAATACACACGGAAGAAGCAGAGTCGTCCGATAAAAGGATCCGTTGCAATTTTAAATACTACTCCCGTAAGAGGTTCTGAGTCAGATGCTTCTCGTACCACTTCTTCGTCCGTTCTAATATTTTTCCCCGTCACAGATCCCACATCTAATGGGGAAGGAAGATAATCTTTTACTCCGTCCAAAACGAGTTGCACTCCTACATTTTGGAGTGAAGACCCACAGAACACGAGGTAGAGAGCATTTTTGATAACCCCCTTTCGAAGTCCAGATTTCACTTCTTCTAAAGAAAGCTCTTTTCCCTCCAAATATTTCTCCATCAGGGCATCATCAAACTCTGCTGCTTTTTCTACCATTTTTTCTCGGTATTCCTCTACTTTTTCCATCATATCCGCAGGAATATCCATTTCTACAATGGTCTCTCCGTTTTTTCCTTCAAATCGATATGCCTTTCGAGTCACAAGGTCGATAACCCCCTTAAAACCACTTTCTTCTCCGATAGGGAGCTGGACTGCTATCGCATCAGGAGAAAGTCGTTCATGAATAGATTCTAAGGACATATAAAAATCAGCCCCAATTTTATCCATTTTGTTTACAAATGCGATTCGAGGAACATGGTATTTATCCGCTTGTCGCCATACTGTTTCTGATTGTGGTTCTACTCCTTGTGATCCATCAAATACCGCTACTCCTCCGTCCAATACACGAAGAGATCGTTCTACTTCCACGGTAAAATCCACATGTCCAGGAGTATCAATAATATTAATTTGAATATCTTTCCACTGACAATAGGTTGCAGCAGAAGTAATAGTAATCCCTCTCTCTTGTTCTTGCTCCATCCAGTCCATGGTTGCTGCTCCATCATGCACTTCTCCAATTTTGTGGGTTACACCGGTATAAAAGAGGATTCGTTCTGTAGTTGTCGTTTTTCCAGCGTCAATATGCGCTATAATTCCTATATTCCGGACATCATGGAGGTCTGCCATAAAAGGGTGAGTAAAATTTCTGCCTGAGTATACGCATATTTTTCGGACGGTGCAAAAATTTTTTTTAAGAAAAACTCTTGCACTCCCCAACAGTTTTTGCAAAAATCCTCTGGCACCCAGAAATGGGGCATTAGCTCATTTGGCTAGAGCGCCTGCTTTGCACGCAGGAGGTAGTCGGTTCGACTCCGACATGCTCCACCATTTCGATAAATCACCCGCTTTTGGCGGGTTTTTTTGTATTTCAAGCCATTTTTCGTAGTTCGAACCTGTTTTTTCAAAGGCTTCCCAAGTTTCCTCTGGTATTCCCTTCTCTATCACACAAAAAGACTTTTTTGCCGTAATACTCAATTTCCCATCTTTCAGGAGGATGTTCGAACCGATACAAGAAAGAATGAGTCTCTTCTCTGCGTCCGTCCCTTTTTCAAACTTCTCCTTTGCAATTCTACAAAATTGAAAAGTCTTTTCGGTAAGGTCAATCCACTCATCTTGCCTATTAAAAACACTCAAAAGTTTTTCTTGAGCCTTGTCTCTTTCTCTCATTACTGCCTGTTTGTGGCTCCTAAATTCCGCTTCGCTCAATAAATCGGGGTCGGATATTTTAAGACGAATGAGGTTGTCTAGTTTCTTGGTCGATTCATTCACTTGTCGTTCAAAGTTTTGTCGAATTGCTTCTCTGTCCGCAATTTCTTTTTCTGTTTGTTCTAAAAGAGATTTTTTTGCCCACTGTAAAAACCGTTCAGAAATCTTGAGAGTTCCTAAAAACTCAATAATTTGAGGTTCCAGCATTTCTAATGAAATATGCTTTTGGTGGCATTTTATACCCGTTTGAAGCTGTTTTTTCTTCGTGCAGTGGTAGTAAGTATATTTTTTCACCCGTCCTTCTGAAGGCAAGTATTTTTCCCGTTCTTCTGCCGTAATAGAAGCCCCACATTCCCCACAATGCACCAATCCTGTAAAGGAAAACTCCTTTTGATATGGGCGTTTATTGGTCTGCTTTCCCATCATTTTTTGTACTCGTTCAAATTCTTCTTCCGTTACCATTGCGGGATGACTCCCCTTCATTGTTTCTCCATTTTTCTCCAAAAGTCCTGCGTAAAAAGAACTGCCGAACATATCGTACACCGTTGAGTATGCGATCAATTTTCCCCCACTTCTCTTTTTTTTAATATTGGTAAGCCCCCACTCTTCCCGAGCGATTCTGGCAATTTCTCCTTTGCTATATGTTCCCATAAGCATCATATCCCACATTTTTCTCACCAAAGGAAACCGCTCAGAATCCGCTTCCACGGTCTTTTCAACAGTATTGTTTCGGTAGCCTATCGGTGCCAAGGTCGGGCGAATCCCTTTGTCATATTTGGCATTCATTCCTCTTTTTACATTTTTTGAAAGATCCAAAATAAACTGGTTTGCCATTCCGAACTCCACGCTCATCATAAGAACATTATCGTTGGGAAAATAATCGCGGTCATTGGTTACAATTTGCTGTAAAATTCCTGTTTGAAGCATCCAAATAATACTGCCCCCATCTATTGGATTACGCGCAATACGATCCAATTTCCATGCCAAAATCCCTTGGGCTTTCCCTTTGCGAATTTCTTCCAGCATTTTAGAAAACTCCGGTCTTCCAGGTGCTTTGGCGGACTGGCTTTCCTCAAATATTTTCACCACTTCCAAATTTTTCATAAGGGCTATTTCCAGCATTACCTTCTTTTGGTCATCAATAGACTGCACTTGCCGATTTGCATCTTCGGAAGACTTTCTACAATAGAGGAAAAACTTCATACAAAAAGAAAAAAGAACCCAAAGAGGACGACTCTGGCAGTCCATCGTCAAACTTTCGCTTGCGTTGGCAGAGTCGCCCATGTTGAGCAACACTAAAAATCACAAAAGTTTAAACAACGATGAACTGCCTAAAAACTATACCCCCATTTCCCACGCTTATCCAACAGAATTTTTTGAATTCCTGAGAAGAACGGAACACAGATCTAACATATTTGAAGCCATTTCTTCTGCCTCTACTCCAGAAATCTCTTCTCCATATTCGGAAAAGAAGATTTCTTGGAATTCCGCCAACGCTTCTGGAGAAACTCTCATTTATGCGTTCCATAAAATACCCTGCTCTTCAAACAGTTTTAATAATTCCCCTTTCCCAAAAGTATTTAAAAATTCACAAAGGTCTTGCTTCTTTCCTCCTCTCCCTACAGGAAGAGTAAGAATCTCTGCGGAAATTCCTCCTTTTAAAAGTGTCTCTTGTACATCTTTTGCCCCTTTTTGTCCTGAGTCATTCGGATCTGTATCAAAGCAAATTACTACCCTCTTACCCTTAAGAGACGCACAAAGAAAAGCATAAGTCGCATGAGAAAAGTGAGTCGTAACGGGAGAAATAGAAGGAAATCCGTTTTCATTCGCCTTCATACAATCGGTCACACCTTCGGCGATGAGGACTTGAGCAGTTTGAGTTAGAATATCTTCATTTAAAACACGGTATCCACTGTTTGGATGAGAAAAAACATGTCGGTATTTACCGGCTGAGCAAGACTTCCCCGCTTTCCGTGCGATAATGTGCATTGGTTTTCCTTCTCGCAAATACGGATACAAAATGCGGTTCTTAAAGCAGTTGCTCAATATCACAGTCCCTTTACTATTTCTTTTAAAAACATTGCAAGAACATATCTCGTCATCGGTAAATCCTGCTTCTCTAAGAGATGCCAGAAGCTCTTTATACATTGTTCCGATATATCCCACTCGAAACGCCAGGAGCGTTGATTTTTGGAACACGGGGGATGTGTAATATTCTTTCTCGTATATTGTTTTTTCTTCAGGATTTGAAGAATAGAGCGTAGTGGTAAACGAGAAAGAGTTTTTCTTCAGCAAGCATTTCTCTTGTATTTCTTCTGGTACAGGGCACAGTTCCAGAATCTTTTCTAAAACCTCTTGATACCTAGAAAACGAAGGAAAAACAGGAACACTTCGAGAAGTATCTCGAAGCGAATGCTCCGCATTCGGAGTTTTCTCTTTTTTTCCGTTTACAGATTTATTTTTTGAAGAAGTCTTCTTTGAGACTTTTTGAAGAGTCTTCTTTGAAACCTTTTGAGCATTCTGTTTATAGAGAATATTTCTCATCGGAACATATTTTGGAGTATAGAAACCAGAAATGCCAGAGGCGATTTCTTTTGCAATATGAAAGGCTCTTCCTCGAGAGCAGTTTTCTTTTTGTTCAATAAAATCCAGGACTCCTCCGTCTTTTTTACACCCAAAGCAGTGCCATATATTTTCATGAAAATTGAGATGGCAACTCGGAGTTCCATCCGCATGAAATGGGCAAGAGATCATGTCGGTATGGTAATCAACAGGAATTCTGTAGTACTCAATAACCGATAACAGTGTTGTTGGAGCATTGAAATGAGTCATAGAAAAAAGAAAAATATATCAAAAAAAGAAGATCCCCATTATGAATCTTTTCTATATCCCATATTCTCCCATATTCTCTCTTCGTCCTTTTCTTTATTACTTTTATTACCTTTATTAGGGGACGAAGAAAAAACACAGAATTCCTCTTGTGTAAGCAGTAAAATGAGTTTTTTTGACAGTTCATTTTTCTCATTTTCTGATATTTTTTTGAGTGAATTTTGAGAAAGTTTTTCTATAGATTCGAGAAAAGTATCTCTATTTTTGGTATACAAATCAGGACTTTTGGTCTCTTTTCTGCGGGTTACGCTCTCTTTGTCTTGAGTAAAATGGACTTTAGCGTTGGGGATTCTCCATTTTTTAGAAGATATTTTTTGTATAAGCCCTAATGCAACAAGTTTTTCCCAGGTTTTTGCAAAAATAGAATAAGAACATCTATGAAGAGAAAGCCTTTGAAGTATTTCACGCCTATTCCCCCAAATCAGTCCCAGTGCTCCGTTCTTTTCCCTCCAATTCATAGCCGAAAGGAGGCTGAGATACACAAGAAATTCGCCTTGAGTAAGAATTCCAAGTTTTGATAAGCAACGAACATACCGATGGAAAACAAAAAAGCCGGCATCTGAATAGGGTTTATCCATAAAAAAAGGGTAAAAGAATAAGATGAGAGAAATGGGGTACCACCCCATCCCCCGTCACCTAAGGATTCTCTATCCCCCCTTCACAAACCGTTCACAAAGCGTTCACACGCATTCACAAAAAAAGCCAAGAGCTGGCTTTATACCTGTTCACACGATTTTTTCTATTTTTTCTTTACATCTTTTTTGGAGAATCACAAAAGGAATATTTTTGACTCTCTGGGTTAAATATTACAAACTTTTCTCCTTTTTTTAAAGAAAAAATGGTTGGGATTGCTGAAATATAGTTTTGTACAGTACTTTTTGAAAGTTGCTCTCTCTTACCAGCTTTTTCCTTTATATACTCTAAAATTTCTTTTATTTTCACTCCATATTTAGAGGGATCTAATAAGAGTTCAAAAATTCTTTTTTGATTAAGATTGAGTTTTATTTTCACAAAAGAACCAGGCTCCTCTTCATTTTGTTTTTCTATAAACAGAATATTCTCTTCATTATCTTTTTGAACCCGTACAATAAATTTTGAAAATTGATACGAAGTTATTGAATGATTCTGTTGGAAATCTTTTTGTTGAAGATTTAAGGGGGGAATCTCTGAAGAATCGATATTTTCAGGAGAATTGCTTTCCAGAGAAGGAACTTCATTGTGAGGATCGAGTAGCGAAGAACTCATTAAAGACCTTTTTAACTCTTTTATAACCCTCTTGAGGGAAGAAAAAACAAGATTTCTCGCAATCTTTATTTTTTCTTCGCATCGGTATATGCGATTGTCTATTTCTTCTGGTCTAATTTTTTCATGCCAATGGCGCATCCATTTCTTTTCTATTTCACTAAATGGTACTTCTAATTCTTCTTCACGGCTATATTCCAGAACAATTGCAAAAAAAAGTTCAAATTCAAAAATATTCTGGTTTTTGGGCGTATTATTTACCATGTCCTTCATTTTCTCATAATGCTTTTCAAAAACATTATTAAGCGATTCAAACATTGGAATTTTTTCTGGAGGAATCATGTTCCCTATCATTTGTGCAAATATTTCTATTTTCCGCCACTGTCCTCTGAAGGCATTTGTGAGGGTTAAAAAAGGTTCATTAAGAATGTTATGAACACGCAAAGGATTATCTAAAAGTTTGTAAAATCGGTCTCCATCTTGAGCGCATTTCCAAAAAAATGAATAAGGTTTCCCCCTTTCCACAATATTTGTATCGGGGCGTTCCCCATCCGGTGAATATTCATTGTAAAGGCGAAAGGGAAATGGAAAATATTTATGGGAGTATTTTTCTATATTCAATTCTACTGCAATTACATCCTTTTCATCGGTTAATTCCATTATTTCCTTTGTAGTTTTTACAAGAGTCTCATAACACTCCTCATACTCTTTTGAATTTTTACAGGTTTGGAAATAATAAAGTCGTTCTTTAAAAATATTCAAAAGTATCTCGTTTTTCTCTATATCTTGCCACATTCTGAAAACGAATGCCTTAAAATCACGATCTACAAATTTATAATAAGAGAATCCTTCCCAGAACTCATCCAGTGTTTTAGTAGCCTCAATTATCGATAAAGGGGAAGACATGGTAATAGTTTAATATTTTCTCTGTTTTTGAGCTTTTAAACTTTATCGTAAAAATCCTTTTAAACCACCCCCTTCATCTTCTCTTTCACCACTTTGTCAACATATCGAGTGAGGTGCGCCTTAAAATCTTGGTTGTCGTGGTAGCTATTATAGAGCTCCAAATGATCATCAACATTTTCGGTAATTTTTTCATCCAGAAGTTTTTGAAAAACAAGCATTCGGTTTGCCTTTCCTGAGTCCTGAAGAGAGTTGAGCATTCTCTTATCTGCAATAATATCATTCGAAATATCAGCAATCATTTTTTTCACCTTATCTTCGTCACTAAAGTTGGTACCGAAATGCTTATTAAACTCTGTCACAATATTATCTAAAATATCCTTGGGGTCATCACCTCCAGAACCCACTACCGTGCTCGGAATAGGAGGGAGATCATCGGCTTCTGCCAAGTGAATACGCGCATTTGAGGTGGTCTTCTGGTTCCGGTATGAGTCAAAATCCACGGCATCCAAAACATCTTGCCCAATTACTGTTTCTTTTGATCCCAAACTTGATATTTTTTTCGTGAGTACTTTCAGGAACTGATAGAGTTCTTCCATTTCTGGCATGGTATACGGAACAATTTGTGCAATAAACGCATAAAACTTCACATACGATTTTGATTTATCTTTAAAATCATCTATTTGCTCTTCTGGGAGCTTTTTTATATTTTCGACAACAGAGTCCACAAGAGCATGCAAAGACTCGACAGAGGCACCACTGAGAACCTTTGTGGCGAAGGTATGCACGACATATTCATCATACACACCAAAGCCGTCTAACGCGTCTTTCAGGTCATTGAGTTTGTTAGGATCGCTTCCACAAGAAAGAATCGTGGCTTGATAATACGGTTCAAATGCTTTTTGTATATCGTCTTCGGTATTGTAAAAGTCCAAAACAAAAGTGGAGTCTTTTTCTGGATGCACCCGATTAAGACGAGAAAGTGTTTGTACGGCGCTCACTCCTCCAAGTCGCTTGTCCACATACATGGTTTGCAAAAGAGGCTGATCAAATCCTGTTTGAAATTTATTCGCACATATCAAAATCTGGTAGGTTCCTCCATCAAACTCATCCGGTATTTTAGAGGAAGAAAAAGCATTGAGTTTTGGCTCGTTCCATTCATTCCCATCCAAATTCACATCTCCTGAAAATGCCGTAATAATCCCTAAAGGATAATCATTTTCTGCAATAATATTTTTGAAAGCAAAATGATATTGCACTGCATTTTTTCTGCTTCCACACACAAGCATTGCTTTTGCTTTCCCGCCAATAAGCCCCTTGAGATACACCTGATAGTAAAAATGATCGAGCATGATTCTTGCCTTGAGATCAATAGTATGCGGATGACTTTCTACAAATCCCTTGAGCTGTCTGTTGGCTCTTTTTTTCTGATACTCACTTTCTTTGTCGCCGGTTATTACTACTTGGTAGTAGCTTTGGTAAGTGGTGTAATTGCTCAACACATCCAAAATAAATCCTTCATCAATCGCTTGTTTCATGGTGTAGCTATGAAACGCCCGATATTTTCCTTCTGCGGTTTGTACGCCAAAAAGTTCCAGTGTTTTGTTTTTTGGAGTTGCGGTAAATGCAAAATAACTCGCATTCGTAAGCATCTGTCGCCCTTTCAGTACTTCCACAATCACATCTTCATCGGTTATTTCGTCCCCGTCTTCAATGGTCATGGTTTTATTGAGCTTGGCAATCATCTCCCCACTGGTGCTCGAATGCGCCTCGTCAATAATTACTGCAAATCTCTGTCCCCCCAATTCTCCCATGGTGTCGGCAATAACGGGGAATTTTTGGATGGTGGTAATAATAATTCGTTTCCCGTTTTCCAAAGCGGTTTTCAATTCCTTCCCACTGGTAACCGTTTCAATAACTCCTTTTAAATGTTCAAAACTACTCACCGTTCCTCGAAGTTGGGTATCCAAAACTCTTCGGTCGGTAATAATTAAAATACTATCAAAAACATTTGTTTTGCCATCTTCCCGATGCAAGCCTGAAAGTTGATGGGCAAGCCAACTGATAGAATTACTTTTCCCACTTCCCGCACTATGCTGGATGAGATATTTTTGCCCTGTGCCTTTGATGCGTGATTCTTGCAAAAGCTTGGTAACCACATCCATTTGGTGGTACCGAGGGAAAATAAGTTTTTTCACAGAGACTCGCTTTCCTGTTTTTTGGTCTTTCTTTTCTTCGGTAATGCTCTGAATAAAGCTTCCCACCAGTCGGCTTAGGCGTGATTTGGTGAGGACTTCATGCCATAAATACTCCGTGCGAAGCCCCGTATCACTCGGCGGATTCCCCGCTCCATCTTGGTATCCTTTGTTAAACGGTAAAAACCATGTTTTCTCATCTGCCAATTTGGTTGCCATGTACACCAGCTCCGTATCCACCGCAAAATGCACCAAACACCGCTCAAAGCGAAACAGCTCTTCTTTACTGCTTCTGTTGTTTTTGTACTGCACAATGGCATCCTTTACTGTTTGTCCCGTAATAAGATTTTTAAGCTCCAGAGTAACAAGCAGAATCCCATTGATGAGCACCACCATATCCAAAGAATTTTTGTTTTGCTCGCTATAATACAGCTGACGCGCCACCGCAAAAGTATTTTTCGTCCACAATTCTGCAAGTTCTGGGTTAAGCGTAGAATTCGGTTGAAAATACATGAATTGAAAATGACAATTCAAGTCTTTCACTCCTTTTCTGAGGATATGAAGAACCCCTTTTTCTTTGATCTCTTTTTGCACCCGCACCAAAAGTCGCTTCTGATAATCTCCTCCATGGTTTTCTTTCAGCTTTACCATTTCTTCGGGTTGAGAGTTTTCCAGAAAATCAAAAAGCATGACGGTATCAATGCACTCTTTTTTGTCGTAGTGTCCGGCATGTTCTCCGCTATAAAACTTCTGCACAAAGCCGTTTTGCTCTACCAAGTGCGAGGTGATGAGTTCTTCAATAGCGATTTCTTTGAGATTGGTGGACATGGAAAGGGAAAAAAATCAAATAAGATTGTGCCGCTTTAGTCTTGAATAGGAAGGAATCCTTCTTGATCAAGCATTTTGACAATGCATCGCATCAGAACATTTTGTGAAAAGTGAAGCTGGTATTTCCGTCCACCTTCTTCTAGTGGCAAAATCATTTTTTTCTCTTTTAGCCCGCGTATCATACGAGAAACTTCTGCGGGTATCTTATCAGAAAAAGCTTTTTTGAGATCACTGGCTTGTAGTATTTTTTCCTGAGAAGCGATATATAAAATCTTATATTCTTTTTCGGTAACATATTTTCTTTCGAGTGCCATTTTTAGGGCAGGATCAATAATTTTTGTTCGAAGAAAGGTATAGTTGGTCAGTTGATCTGTTTTTTCTATTTCCGTCTTGAGTCCAGAAAGAACATATTCGCACCATTCTAAAACGCCTTTCCTCTCCCCCGTATCAGCTTTTGAAAGCATTTCGTAATATTTGTTTCTGTCACTACAAAAAATAGCCGTAGGGTTTATAATTCGTGATTCATGATTGAGAAAGCCTTGTTTAATAAGCATGGCGTATGTCAGAGCTCGAACGGTTCTTCCTGTCCCATTGTCAAAAGGATGTATCCATGCGAAACGATGATGAGCAATAGCAACTTTGAGCAGATCATATTTCGGAGCATCTTCTGTATTGATAAAATCAACAAGCTCTTGCATATAAGAAGAAACTTGAGAAGTATCAGGCGGGAGATGACTTGATTTATTGATTGCTACATTAAAGGGGCGCCACTGACCTGAATATTGAGAACCTTCTCTCTCAAGTCCCTGCACAATAATTTTGTGAATCTCTCGAATGAAAATTCCACTTATGGGAGAATCTTTAATGTGCCTTTCTACAAATTGAATGGCTTTTTCATTGTTCTCGAGTTCTAAAAATGTTTCCTTCGTATTCTCTTCTGGATGAATTCTGTGTTCTATGGCTTCAGCAATAGTAGTATGATTCCCTTCTATGCGCGCCGAACCAAGACTTTCCATTAAGTGAAATATATCTTTAATCTGAAAAAATATTCCTATAGGGGTGGTTCCTCCTAACTCTTTTTTTCGAAGATAGTCGAGCTCCACAATAATATCAGTGAGGTGATCTCCGAAATCTGGGGCAACGAGCTGAAGATTAAAGGGAATAAATTGAGGGGACATATTTGAGAAAATTATTTACAAGAGCGTTTTTTACTATTTAACATTTTTATTCTTCTTACCCCTTTATTATAGTATAATTTTAAAAAATAGGAATAATTTATTTAACAAAACCAAAAAAAATATTTAACATAGTGCTTCAATTTTTATTTTCCCCGTTACCGCATGGTAAATAAGAGACTTTTTGTACTCCTCAATAAGCAACAGTTCTTGCTGAATGGAGAAAATGGCGGTATCTATTTTAGTGCTTTCGGCTTCAATATACTCCAC
>JBAXIU010000034.1:0-15968 GCA_037138215.1 Candidatus Peregrinibacteria bacterium
TATGTTCGCTCTCTATTGTTTCCCCTGTTGCACTTCGAATTGAAACTTAGGCTTTTAAACAGTCTTTCTACTCTTTTTATTGATATAGAACATGGTTTCGGCACGCGAAACTGTTGTCTTATGGCAATGGAAAGTCTTAAAAAATCACTGCTCTCCTTTGGGGGAAGTCGAGAAGAACTTCGACAAGAGTTCCGAAAAATCGTAGAACTCCTCAAAAACACCTCTCCTCGCATAGCGCTGCTCATGTTTGTGGTTTTTGATCTTTTTGAAGCCTTTGAATCTACTTTTGACAGTCGCAAATCCATTTCAGAAGATCAGGAATTTTTAGAAAAATATGTTCAAGAAATTGAGCAGAAACGGGAAGAGCGGTTTCAAAAACTCCTTTCCTTTTCCGAATCCACCGTTGACAGTGGAGATACTATACTCCTTCACGATGTGAGCCGTACGACTTTTGATATTCTGCACCATGCACAAGTGCAAGGAAAAACCTTTCAAGTGGTGATTGCTGAGCAAGAAGAATCTAAGACTTCCACCATTATTCGATTTTTAGATGCCGAAGGGATTCCATTTCAGGTGGTTCCCGAATATCTCCTGACCCATGTAAAAGAATCACTCACAAAGGTTTTTTTGGGGGCGTTAACCATGAATTCTTTGTTGGAAATTATTGGTGATCCGGGAACGGAGTCCATTGTCTCTCAAATGCATCTCTCTCAAATTCCAATTTATGTTTCCCTTACTACCGATAAATTAAGCCTGTGGGAAGCAGAAAAAAAACATCATCGTTGTAAAACACAAAAAAGAAAGCTCAATGCCGATATCGAATACGAAAAAGTTGCATTTTCCCACGATCGGTACCCTATTCACCTCATTGATTTTTTTATTACGAATAAAGGAGTTCTGTCTGCGGCAGAAATGAAATCGTTGTATGAAGAATACTATGGAAAATCTCAAATTTGGAGAGAAAAAAATAAGGTGTAGTTAAAAAAAGAGGCTTTAAAAAGCCTCTTTTTTTAATCCAGTGGGCATTATGTTTATTCTCCTAATTCATACCGATCTCTTTTTTCTGCTCCTACTAGTTTTATAATTTCTGGAATAATGGTGTTCATAGGGACAATTTCCTGGCGTCCGTGTTCCATATCGCGGATGATAGCAGTTCCATTTCGAACTTCTACTTCTCCAAGAATAACAGTCCAGTCTACTCCAAATTTGTCTGCCATTTTCAGTTGGGCTTTCATGGATGATTTTCCCATGGCTCCCATAGTGTGAATCCCTTCTTCTCGGAGATCCGAAACGAGGCGCATTGCCTTTTTTTTGGCTTCTTCTCCTAATTGCGCCACAAATACATGGATGCGGTCTTTAGGGGGAGGGGTAATTCCAGCCTCTTTGAGGTGCATCATCACCCGTTCCATTCCAAACGCACACCCAAATGCAGGGGTGTGCGTTCCTCCTAATTTTTCTACCAGTCCGTCATATCGTCCTCCTCCTCCAATGGCGTTTTGAGCGCCTTGCGACCGATCCCAAAACTCAAAAACCGTGTCGGTGTAATAATCTAAGCCCCGTACCAAACGAGGATTTTCATAAAAGGGGACTTCTAGCTCTACCAAATATGCTTTAAGACTCTCATAAAAATCGGTACTTTCCTGATCTAAATATTCCTGCATTTTGGGAGCCAGGGATGAGAGGATTTGACAATCTTCTTCTTTACAATCTAAAAGACGGAGAGGGTTAGACTCTAATCGATTTTGACAGTCAGAACAAAGGTGTCGTTCTTTTCCATAAAAATAATTTTTGAGGGCAGAAATATATTCTCCTCTCGCGGTTGGGGTTCCCAGAGTATTAATTTGAAGATCAAATCGTTTGTCGATTCCCATATCTTTTAAAATTTTCCACGCAATATGAATCACTTGTGCATCAATAGAGGGATCCCTTTCGCCAATAATTTCAAATCCGTACTGGTGGAATTGTCGGAATCGTCCTTTTTGTGGGCGATCATACCGAAAATGTGGCTCAATATAGTAAAACTGTACCGGCTGAGGAAGAGTGTGCATTCCGTGCTCAATGTATGCCCGCACTGCTCCTGCGGTTCCTTCTGGCTTGAGAGACATGAGTTTTCCGCTTCTACTTTCGAGAGTAAATAATTCTTTGGAAACCACATCGGTAGATTCTCCCAGTCCGCGGACAAAAACTCCCGTTTCTTCTAAGTAAGGAGTAGAAATTCGTCGAAGTCCGGCTTGACGAGCCCGGTGCCGAACAGCTTTTTTGATGAGGGTAAAGTATTCGTGATCTTCCGGAAGCACATCCATAAAGCCTCGAAGGGTTTGGAACTTTTGTTCCGATTGAGGATTGTCTGCATCAGCCATGAGTATACAAAAAAATAACGGGAATATTGTGCCGGGAAGAACGGGAGTATGCAAGGGGCTTACCGGACAATGTCTCCGCAGAAGTTTTCATTCATCTTTGTTTCAAACGCATCCGGAAAATTTTCCAACACAAATATGGTTTTTACGAGCGTCGTTCCCACGGTCATATTTTTTATGGGGACAATATTCGGGAATGATTTTTCCACTTCATCTGCCGGAATGGGGAAAGTTCTCAGCGGGCTATCGTGCTCAGCAACGATGACCACTTTGGTATTCACCTCTTTAAATTGCTCTAATCGTTCTAAAATATACGCGGGAAGATCTCCAAATCCGAGAGATTCTATTACCAGGGCATCTAAATGATTTTCGAAGAGCATATAGAAAAAATCTTCTGGAAAATCGGGAAAATATCGGAGGAAAAATACGGTTTTTTGGGGGTATTGGTATGGAAATTCACATTTTAGATCATCTCTTCGAATACGATGGAGATTGAGGTGGAGTGTTTCTCCATGGAATTCTGCTATATCATCCGTAAAAGATGAAAAATAATGCTGAGGGGTTTCAATATTTTGCCGTTTCGCACGCACCCCTCGAATGAGTTTTTCATCGCTAAAAATAGCGGTTTCCCCTATATCTGCAGCGGCACAGACAATAGCACCCAAAAGATTATTTTGGGCATTATTGCGGTACTGGGATCCAATGGGGGTAGGATACGCTGTAAAAATAATGGGCTTATAAAATGCAGCAGTCAGAAAACCCAGAAGACACGATGCATAAATAAGAGTGTCGGATTCCTGGATAACTATAAAACCATCGTATTTTTTCGCCTTTTGTTGTATGAAATGGTACAGGGGTTTCCAATCCGGAGTAGTAAGAAAAAATGATTTTTGAATAATGTTGGGAAAAACATCCACTCCGATGTCCATTTTTTGGAGCTCGGGAATGACTTCCAACAGTTCTTCCGTGCTAGTGAGAGGATGTACTATTCCCGTTCTGGGGTCATGAAAAGAGCTCATGACTCCTCCACAGACGAGAACCGCCACGCGTTTTTTTTTATTGGGAAGCAAGATCAAAAGGGATGAGAGAAAAAAAGTTCCGTCATGCAAAGAGAAAAGCTGTCCCTCTTCCTTTTAAAATTCTTAATTTTCCTCTATCTTATCGATTTTCCAGTGCGGAAGCAATGGAAAAGACCTGTTGCTCATTAAACGCTTTTCCGAGAATTTGAACTCCGGTTGGAAGACCATTGTGGAAACCCGTAGGAACAGAAATTCCACAAATTCCTGCTAAGTTTGCGGTAACGGTAAAAATATCTGCGAGATACATGGAGAGTGGATCGTCTATTTTTTCTCCAATTTTAAAAGGAGGAAAAGGAGACACCGGTGCAACTAAGGCATCAACTTCCTCAAAAGTTTTTTCATATTCTTGCCGAATAAGGGTTCGCACTTTTGCGGCTTTTACATAATACGCATCGTAGTATCCGGCAGAAAGCGTGTAGGTTCCCATCATAATGGCTCGTTTTACCTCATCTCCAAAAAAATGCCGGTTTTCTTTGTACAGCTCATGGAGGGAAGTAGGGGAAACCGAATGCCCATATCGAATTCCGTCGTACCTTGCCATATTGGTAGACGCCTCGGCTTTTACCAGGAGGTAATAAGTGCTTACCGCGTATTTGGTAAGGGGAAGTGACACCTCTTGCAAAATGGCTCCTTGCTTTTCGAGTTCTTTGGCACTCGCCAATGTTGCGGATTTAATTTCTTCGGTAATTCCGTCGGCTGCTAAAAATTCTTTAATGAGTCCTATTTTTTTGCCCTTCATATCTCGAGAAATATTTTCGGCGTATTGAGGAACAGGGATGTCGGGTGTGGTGGCATCCAATGGGTCTTGCCCTGCCATAACCGATAAAACTCGTGCGGCGTCTTCCACTGTTTTTGCAAAGGGCCCAATGGTATCAAAACTGGACGCATAAGAAATACATCCCGAACGAGAAACGCGTCCATACGACGGCTTAATTCCTACTACTCCGCAAAAATTGGCAGGCTGACGAATGGATCCTCCTGTATCACTCCCAATGGAAAAAACTCCCATTTCGGCAGAAACCGCTGCGGCAGAACCACCAGAAGATCCTCCTGGAACACGCGTTAAATCGTGCGGGTTTTTGGTAATGTGGTATGCAGAGTTTTCACAGGAAGATCCCATGGTAAACTCATCTGTATTGACTTTCCCGAGGAGAATGGCGCCTGCTGCTTCTAGTTTTTTCCATACCGTTGCAGAAAAGGGAGAAGTATATCCTTCTAAAACTTTGGATCCGGCGGTATTTTGCAGACCTTCTACGGCGATAATATCTTTGAGGGTCATGGGAATTCCTGCCAATGGAGCAGAAAAATCTCCGCTAGCATCCATCTCTTTTGCGCGTTTTCTTGCTCCTTCGGCATTTACATATAAAAATGCGCCAATATCTGCATCTTTTTCAGTAATGCGCGCCAAGTGCTGTTCTACCAAATCTTGGGCGGATATTTTTTTTGATCGGAGGTCTGCAAGGAGAGTGGAGATCATAGAGAATGAAGAATTATAAAATAGCAGGAACGGTTACCTGGTGTTCTCGAATAGGATGTTTGGAGCAGGAAAGAATGGCATCTGCCTTGGAATCTTCCGACGGAATATCTGCTCGTGTCATATCCAAGAGCCCTGTTACCTGGGCTGTTGGAATCACTCCGTCGGTATTAATTTCGGAAATTTGTTCAAAAAACGAAAGAATTCCGGAGAGTTCTTTCTGGAATTTTTGGACTTCCTCTGGAGTAAGGGAAAGGTTTGAAAGCGAGGCAATTTTTTGAATTTCTGCTTCTGAAAGCATAGGGAAAGAAAAAGACACTCCTATTTTTTCATGTTTTGGGGAACAAGAAAAGAGCAATACGCGGTTCTTTCTTTTTTATAAAAATACTCTTGTATATTTACCCTATACCCTATACTATAGGGTATATGAACGAACAAACACTCCAAAAGCGGCAGGGGAATGCAAAAGCACAAAAAGCGGTAAATGGTGCTGCAGGAAGTCTTAAAAATGTGGTTATTATGCTTCAAGATGGGCGATACTGCCCTGAAATTATTCAGCAGATTGATAGTGTGATTGGGCTTTTAAAAAGTGCAAGAACAGAATTGCTTCGTGGACACTTGGATTCGTGTTTAGTGGAACAAATTAAAAATGATAAGGATGGTGCAGTGCGGGAGCTTTTGAAAATTTACAAAATGCAGTAATCCAAAAACCCTCGCGGGTCTGTGGTGTGGATGACCCGCGGAGTTGATCGTGCTGCTCTATTTTTCCCTTTTTATGTCCAAAAATATTTTTTCATTTTTGGCTTTTTCACTCCTCTTATCAGGATGTGCAATGCCGTATTTTGCTTCCAATACTCCAGAAAATACGGTTCATAATATGATGTCTCGACCTGCTGTTAGTGGAGATGGGAAATTTTCTCCCGACGCCAAAAATCTTCCCCTTGTGGAGTCGTCCCAAGTGGTGATGTTGAAAGATGGGGATGTTTTTGAAATGACAGCAGAAATGGTGCAACAAAAAGTGGGCGATATTGTTATGAAACGGCTGGCATATAATCGCCAAATTCCTGGTCCCCGAATAGAGGTAGAACAGGGAGCAACTATTACCCTCAAGCTTACCAATAAGTTGGATATTCCGACTACTTTGCACCCTCATGGATTACGGTTGGATGACACTTCTGATGGTGTTCCGATTTCCATGATGGGGAAACAAAAAGATATTCTCCCGGGAGAAACCTTTTCCTACGCTCTTAAATTCCCCGATGTGGGAGTGTTTTGGTATCATCCGCATTTACGGGAAGATTATACCCAAGAAATGGGTATGTACGGCGATTTTGTGGTGCGATCAAAAGATCCAAACTATTTTGGGAAAGTGGACAGAGAAGAGTTTTTAATGGTGGATGATTTTGCAAAAAATATCCCATTTTTTAAGGGTTATACGAATTATAGCCTTATGGGGCGCTATGGGAATCTCTTTCTTATCAACAATCTTGCAGATTTTCATTTAACAGCAAAGCGGGGAGAAAAAATACGGTTTTATATCACCGATACTTCCAATACCCGAGTATTTGATGTAAAAATTGATGGGGGTGCTATGAAATTAGTAGGCGGGGATTTGGGACGCATTGAACAAGAGAAAAAAATTGATCATCTTGTTCTTGCTCCGGCAGAACGGGCGATAATAGAGGTTCAATTTGAAGATGATGGTGTTTTTCCTATTCTTCATCGGGGACAAAAAATAGGGGAAATAGAAGTGCTTCCCTCTGATCTCCATCCCATTGAAACCCTCTCCTTTCAAAAAAATCCTGATGATTATGCTGTGATTCGCAAAGATTTTGAAAAATTTCTAAAAGCTCCAGCGGATAAAAGACTAAGGATAACCATGGAAATGAATGGTATGGGAGAAATGGAAAATATGGGAGGCATGATGCAGAATGGCAGTGGTATGATGGGAAAATCTCCTCTGGGGCTGGAAGATGGTATTGAGTGGGAAGATTCCATGCCGATGATGAATGCTTCTACTACGGACAAAAATACAAAATGGATTTTAGAAGATACGCAAACGAAGAAGCAAAATATGGACATTCAGTGGCAGTTTAAAAAAGGAGATCTCGTAAAAATAGAAGTTTTTAATGACCCCAATACTCATCATCCCATGCAGCATCCTCTGCATTTTCATGGGCAACGGTTTGTGGTTTTGTCACGGGATGGAAAACCCAATGATGATCTCCAATGGAAAGACACTGTTTTAATCCCTTCTGGGCAAAAAATAGAGATTCTTCTCGACGCTTCAAACCCTGGAAGTTGGATGGCGCATTGTCATATTGCTGAGCATCTTCAAGCCGGCATGATGTTGCATTTTGATGTTACCGAATAATTTTTCCCCTTTTTTATGTCCAAAGTTTCTCTCCCACTGGCGGTTTCTTTTATGGTTATTTTTGGGATTATTGGCTTGGGTATAGGCTATTCTATTACTCCCGAATATCAGCTGAGTATGTATGACAAAACAAAAATGGATCTTGGGAAACCGGATAAATGGCTGGATTTGCGATATATCGATGCGATGATTGCTCATCACCGGGGCGCAATACTCTTGGCACAGCAATCACTTCCCACCACGCAGCGCCAAGATATAAAAGATCTCTTCACAAAGATTTTAAAAGACGAACCGGTTGCTATTGCAGAGCTCTACCAATGGAAAAAAGACTGGTATAACGATACTCGGCAAGTGAAAGATCCGATTGTTTCAAAGCTTGGAACCTATGATGAAAAATTTGATCTTCGCCTTCTTAATGCACTTATTGCTCATCATGAGGCGGGACTTTTGATGACTAAAGAAATAAAAGCAAAATCCAGTCGTCAGGAAATCCTGAATAATGCGGATGCGGTGGATACCTTTTTAGTAACGACATTAAAGGTGTTTAAGGATTGGAGGACTCAGTGGTATGGGATTTAGGGTTTTGTAGAGGCGCAGCCCCTACCACCGATAATTACGCCCCACCCTATTTCAACCCATTTTCCCTCCTCCCATGACCACCAAAACCCTCCCTATTACCGGTATGCACTGCGCTAGTTGCGCCAGCATTATTTCCCGCAAAATTGAAAAACTTCACGGAGTTCAGAAAATAACCGTCAATTTTGCTCTGGAAAGCGCAAATATTGTCTTTGAAGAAGCACAAACCTCCATTTCTCAAATGAACGAAGAGGTCCAAAAACTGGGTTACCAATTTAAAATTCCTCAAAATTCTTTGTCAGATGAAACAATAAAAGACTCCC
Source organism: Candidatus Peregrinibacteria bacterium (assembly GCA_037138215.1). GTDB lineage: Bacteria > Patescibacteriota > Gracilibacteria > CAIRYL01 > CAIRYL01 > CAIRYL01. The sequence goes on from JBAXIU010000034.1 coordinate 8,184, forward strand.
CCAAAACAGAAGAGATCTTAAAGATGCAGTCTGCGGTGCATTTTGTTTTTCCGCTCACGCTTTTTATATTTTTTCTCATGATGTGGGATATTGCGGCAAAAACACTGCTGTTTATTCCTAATCTCCCGATTCCCATGGGCATTTTTGATACCCTTGGGATGGTGCTTTCTACCATTGTTCTTTTTGGGTTTGGGCAGCAATTTTTGCAGGGCGTGGTTCGTTTTATTCGCTACCGCGTTGCCAATATGGATACGCTTATTGGGGTGGGGACGCTTACAGCATATTTGTACAGTACTGTTATTACCCTTTTTCCGGCGATAAAGATTGTTTTTCATCTTCCGGATTATACCTATTTTGATGTGACCATTGTGGTTATTGGTTTTGTGCTCTTTGGAAAATATTTGGAAGCGCGGTCTAAATTGCATACAGGGGAAGCCATTGAAAAACTGATGGGACTGCAAGCAAAAACCGCTCTGGTTTTAAAAAATGGGAAAGAAGTGGAACTGCCTCTTTCGGAGGTGCAAATGGGTGATGTTTTGGTGGTAAAGCCCGGAATGAAAATTCCCGTGGATGGGGAAATCCTGGAAGGCTCTTCTTCCGTGGATGAATCCATGATTACCGGAGAATCTATTCCTGTGGATAAAAAAATGGGAGACATCGTGGTGGGCGCAACCATCAATAAGCAGGGGAGTTTTACTTTTACTGCAACCAAAGTGGGATCCGATACGGTTTTGTCCCAAATTATAAAAATGGTCGAGGAAGCCCAGGGATCTAAGGCGCCCATTCAAGCGCTGGCCGATAAAATTTCCAGCATCTTTGTTCCGGTTGTTTTAGGTATTGCACTCCTCACTCTTATTTTATGGCTTACGGTGGGAAGCTCTTATCTTGGTTTTTCTCTCGCTCTTTCGTACGGAATTTTGTCTTTTGTAGGCGTCCTCGTTATTGCTTGTCCGTGTGCTTTAGGACTCGCGACTCCCACCGCGATTATTGTGGGGGTGGGTAAGGGCGCGGAATATGGAATTCTTATTAAAAATGCCGAAAGCCTGGAAAAACTGAGCACCATTGATACGCTTGTTTTGGATAAAACCGGAACCATTACCAATGGAAAACCGGAAGTAACGGATATTGTGGCGTTGGATTCGGCGTGGACGGAAGAAAAAATTCTCCAAATAACCGCGAGCATTGAAAAATTTTCAGAGCATCCTTTGGCGCAATCTGTCGTTTTTGCGGCTCAAGAGCGAAAAATTTCATTTCTCTCTGTCGAATATTTTACCGCACTGGAAGGGGTTGGCGTGCAAGCAATGGTGGAAGGAAAAAATATTGCGGTACATAAACCCATGGGGGAAGAGGGCAAAAATTCTGCCCTCCGCAAACTCCAAGAAGAAGGGAAAACCGTGGTGGTGGTGGAATTAGAAGGGAAAACGGTGGGAATGATAGCCCTTTCGGATACGCTGAAAGCGGGCGTAAAAGAAACCGTTGAGAAACTGAAAAAGCAAGGAATAACTGTTATTATGATGACAGGGGATAACCATTTCGCGGGAGAATATATTGCGAAGCAGGCAGGAATAGACCAGGTTTTTGCCGAAGTGATGCCCGCAGAAAAAGCAGGAAAAATTCAAAAACTCCAAGCCGAAGGAAAAAAAGTGGCAATGGGAGGAGATGGCATAAATGACGCGCCAGCGTTAATGCAGGCAGAAGTGGGCATTGCGATGGCAACGGGAACCGATATTGCCATTGCATCCGCAGGAATTACCTTGCTTTCCGGGGATATTTCCAAGCTCTCTCAGGCACTCACGCTCTCCAAAACGACCATGCGAACGGTAAAACAAAACCTTTTCTGGGCGTTCATCTACAATTTGGTAGGGATCCCTCTGGCTGCCGGAGTGTTGTATCCTTTGTGGGGTATTACTCTTAATCCTATTTTTGCCGGTGTTGCAATGGCAATGTCTTCTATATCGGTTGTTTCCAATTCTCTCCGCATTAAAACTGTAACACTCTAATTTTATGAAATCTTGTACCCTCCATATTTCCGGAATGCACTGCGCGTCGTGTAAAATTCTGTTAGAAGATATTCTGGCAGAGCAACCGGGTGTAAACAAAACAACCGTAAATGAAAAAACAGAAACCGTTCTTTTGGAAACGGATGGACAAAAGAGTCCGCAAGAACTCGCGCAAATGCTTACCAATGCGGTTCAACAGCATGGATATGCCCTTTCCGAAGAGAAACGAACATTAGAAAAAAAGGAAGATGATACCCTCTGGAAAGCCCTTCCATTAGGGATTTTTTTTCTCGTTCTCTTTTTTATACTCCAAAAATCCGGAGTTTTAGATTTGGGCATTGGAGGGAAAACAACGCCTTCCACCGCTTTCCTTATAGGGCTTATTGCCTCTGTTTCCAGTTGTTTGGCAGTGGTAGGAGGATTAGTTCTCTCTCTTTCCGCAGAAGTTTCGCAAGAAAAGGGAAGTCCCACCAAAAATATCATACTTTTTCATGGGGGAAGACTCTTCAGTTTTGCGTTTTTAGGGGGCGTTTTAGGAGCTATGGGAAAGGCGGTAGGCATAAATTTTTCGTTTACTGCTATTCTGGGGCTCATCGCATCCACCGTTATGATTTTTTTAGGACTCCACCTCCTGGGTATTCTGAAAAAAAACAAAATCACGCTTCCGTCTGGAATGTTTCAATTCTTTAAAAAAGTACAGCACAAAACCCTTACCCCTCTCTTGCTCGGTTTCGGGACATTCTTTTTGCCCTGTGGATTTACCCAGTCCATGCAAATTGCCGCGCTTGGCAGTGGCTCGTTTTTTGCAGGTTTTTTTATTATGCTTTCGTTTGCAATTGGAACGCTTCCCATGCTCTCTCTCCTTTCGTTTGGATCGGCTTCTTTTGCCCACTCTCCATACGCGCCCCTATTTTTTAAATCTGCGGGAGTGGTAGTGGTAGGGCTCGGGCTTTTTGCACTCCTCGCCGGACTTTCGGGGCTTGGCATTCTTCCTCCTCTTTTTACTCTGTAAAATATGAACAAAATATATTCTCTTACTCTTACTGTTTTGCTCCTTATTCCGCTGGCGTTTCTTTTATTTTTTGAGAAACAGCCAGAAGATACGCCTCCTCCTCAATCTTCCTCTTCCTTATCTTCTGTTTCTTCTTCGGCAGTTTCTTCGAATGTCGAGATGAAAAACGGTGTGCAGTATATTTATATCGACGCGAAAGGAGGATATTCCCCTAAAAAAACCGTGGCAAAGGCGGGAATGCCGACCAAGCTCGTGATGAAAACCAATGGGACTTATGATTGTTCTGCATCGTTTGTGCTTCCCTCTCTTAATTTTCAAAAAATTCTCCAGCAAACGGGAGAAGAAGTTATTGATCTCGGCACACCAACAGCAGGCCAACCGCTGGATGGGCTGTGTGGTATGGGAATGTATAATTTTGAAGTGGTGTTTCAATAAGAGGTGTTTTACACTCCGCGTGTTCTTTTTTTTTTAAACCGTGGCACATTTAGAACCTGTTTTAGAAATTCAAAATTCTGGAGATGAAGAACTCAAAATTCTTCTCCAAAAAAACGCTATCGCACTCAGTCTTTCCGAGGCGCGAAAAATGGTAACCCTGTTGGGACGCAATCCCACCCTCACCGAGGCGACGATTTTTTCTACCCAGGGTTCTGAGCATTCATCGTATAAAAGTTCTCGTAAATCTCTGAAAACGCTTCCCACGGAAGGACCGTTTGTTATTTTGGGTCCCAAAGAAGATGCAGGAATTGTGGAGCTGTGCGAGGTAAACGGGGAAAAATACGGCATTGTGTATTCGCACGAATCGCATAATTCACCCTCTCAAATTGTGCCGTACGAAGGCGCTGCAACAGGAGTGGGAGGAATTTGTAGAGATATTGCCTGTATGGGTGCCCGGGTTATTGGGTGTATGGATGGGCTTCGATTTGGAGACGAGAAAAAAACAGAAAATCAAGTTATTGCGCGGGGCGTGGTGGAAGGAGTTGCGGGATATGCCAATCCTTTGGGGGTTCCCAACCTCGGGGGAGATATATTTTTTGAGAAGAGTTTTGATGGCTTTACGCTGGTAAATGTGGTGGCGTTGGGGCTCGTAAAAGAGTCCGAAATTCTCCATTCCTACGCGCCAAAAAACGCGGCAAAAGAGAAATATGACCTCATTGTTGTGGGAAAGCCATCCGACAGAAGTGGGTTTGGGGGGGCGAGTTTTTCTTCTGCGGTGGTAAATATGGAAGAGAAAGAAAAAAACCTGGGGGCGGTGCAAGAGCCAAATCCGTTTTTGGAGCGGCATCTTCTCGCTGCATTTCAAGACCTCTTCGCAGACCTCAAAAAAACAGGAGATCTCAGTCGCATTGCCATGAAAGATATGGGCGCTGGAGGAATTATGTGTGCCACGGTAGAGTTGGCAGATGGAGCGGGATTTGGTGCAGAAATTCAAGTAGAAAATATTCACACGGTAAAGGCGTTGGATTCCAACGACTCGCTTCCTCCCCATATTATTCTCTGTTCCGAAACACAGGAGCGCTTTTGTTTCGCTGTTCCGCCCGATCTCACTGCGCGAGTTCTTCATCATTTTAATACGAAATGGGATTTTCCAGCGGTTTCTCCGGGTGCCATGGCGTCTAAAGTGGGGCACATTACGGAAGAGCCGATTTACAAAGTAACCTTTAATGGAACAGTTATTTGTGAAGCGAAAGCGGAAGATATTACCGCAGGGCTGCTTATTGATCGTCCATTTGTTCTGCCCGAAATACACGAAACGGAAGAGGCTCTCAGTATCCCTGATCTTTCCCATTTTCTTCCTTCATTCCTCGCACGACCCAATCTTGCGGATCGTTCTGTGGTCTACGAAAAATATGACCAAACCGTCCAGGGCGCAACAGTTTTAGAGCGCTCTGTGAGTGAGTCAGTGGTAGTGGCGCCATTACGAGATGCAGATGAGCTTTCCGAGGAAGAAAAGAGAGTGGGATTTGCGGTTTCCATTTCGGGTTCTCCTATTTTGGGAGGGGTTTCTTCCTATGCTCAAGGAGCTATGGCAGTTCTGGGGGCTATTCAAAAAGTGGTGGCAGTGGGAGGGTTTCCCCGCAGTATGACGGATTGTTTAAATTACGGAAATCCAGAAATGCCAGAAGACATGGGAAAGTTTTTAGAAGGGGTACGAGGAGTGGCAGAAATGGCAAAAAATATCCATCTTTTAGAAGATTCTGCTTTTCCAACGCCATTTATTTCGGGAAATGTTTCGCTGTATAAACGGGGAAATCCTTCGGCGATTGTTTCGTGCGTAGGAATGGTCCCCAATGTTTTTGACGCTGTGGGAAATGTTCCCAAAAGCGGAGAAACACTCTTTTTGCTGGGAAAACGGCATACAGAACTGGCGGGAACAGAGATTTTCTCCGCCCTCAAAAAAACAGGAGGAAAAGTGATAAAAATCACCGATCAATTTTTCCAAGAGGCAGAACTTCTTATAAGATCCTTCTCCAAAGCGCATACGCAAAAATTACTCTCTTCGAGTGCGGTGATAGAAACGGGAGGAATAGTTTCTGCTTTTCTTCAAATGTGTGCCCGGTCAGAAATGGGGTTTGTGGGAGATTTCTCATCTTTTTCTCTTCCAGAATTGTTTTCCGAAGGAAATGGATTTTTAGTAACGGTTTCTTCTCCAGAGAGCTTTTTATCATTTGCTATAGAAAATTCATTGCCCGTTACCAAATTAGGAGTTTTTGAAAAAACATCTAAAACCATTGATGGAGGAAGTTTTATCATTTCTAAAAAAGAGCTCTTGGAAAGCTGGAAAGGAGGATTGCGGGAAATTTTGTAAAAATTTTTTTTACTCCAAATCCTATGAAAATCTCCCTTTTTCAAGGCTCAAAAATCCGTAAAACTCTCCATAATGAAGAGTGGTTTTTTTCTGTAGCGGATGTTTGCACGGCTCTTACCGAAAGTTCCGACGGCGGAGCATATTGGAGGAAACTGAAACAACGGCTTCATGAGGAGGCAAATGAAGTCGTGACATTTTGTCACGGGTTGAAATTAGAAGCTCTCGATGGAAAAATGCGCGAAACCGATTGTGCCAATACGGAAGGTGTTTTCCGTATTATCCAATCTATTCCCTCCCCGAAAGCTGAGCCCTTTAAACGCTGGCTGGCAAAAGTAGGGTACGAAAGAGTGCAAGAAATAGAGGACCCCGAACTGGCAACTAAACGCACACGAGAACTGTACAAAGCCAAAGGCTATTCTCAAGCTTGGATAGAAAAACGAATGCGTGGAATAGAGGTACGAGAAACCCTCACCGACGAATGGAAAAATCGAGGAGTAAAAGAAGGATTAGAATATGCCATTCTGACGGCGGAAATCTCAAAAGCCACTTTTGGGCTTACTCCCAGTGAATACAAAGAAGTAAAAGGGCTCAAACGAGAAAATCTTCGAGACCATATGACGGATCTAGAGCTTATTTTTGGAATGCTTGGCGAAGCGTCTACCACGGAAATTGCCAAAAATACTAATGCCAAAGGATTTACACAAAACAAAGTCGCTGCCCAAAAAGGCGGTCGTATTGCCGGTGATGCCCGAAAAAAGCTGGAAATTGAGAGTGGAAAAAAAGTAGTTTCGCCAAGAAATTTTCTCCAAAGTCCTGAAGATACAAGGCTTTTGGAAGGATAGTCCCTTTTATTTTTATTTTTTATGCGCCTTTCTTCCGTGCTCCAAAACCTTTCTGCAAAAAACCAAATAGGTCTTATGACCCATACCGTTGTGGGATACCCGAGTATTGCCCATACTAAAGCCCTGGTAAAAGCTATGGCTCCGTATGTGGATATTATAGAACTCCAAATTCCTTTTTCTGATCCCGTTGCCGATGGTCCTGTTTTACTGAAAGCTTCCCAAGATGCATTAGAAAATGGCGTAACCGTGGAAGACTCGTTCCATCTTATTGCAGAACTGCGAGAGGAGGGGATTAAAACGCCTCTCCTCATTATGACCTATGCCAATATTGTGATGGCAAAAGGCGTCTTGGCATTTGTAGAAAAATCAGCACAGGTCGGTGCTGATGGTTTTATTGTGCCAGACCTTCCGTTTGATACCCCAGAAGGGGAAGAGTTGTATACCAGTGCGAAAGAAAAAGGGCTTTGTGTTCTCCCTCTTTTTGCACCAACGACCGCAGACGACCGGCTGAAATTTTTAGCGCAGTACGCCGATACCCTTATTTATGCGGTTGCCAGAACGGGAATTACGGGGTCTAAAACAGAATTCTCTGAAGAACTGGATATTTTTCTGTCAAAAATTCGGAGCGTTACCAAAACGCCCATTGCCCTGGGTTTTGGTATTCAAACGCCAGAGCAAGTACATGCACTCCAAGGAAAAGTAGAAATGGCGGTTATTGGAACAGCGCTTTTAAAAATTTTTGACCGTAATGGAGTGGCAGGGGTTGAAGAATTTTTGAAGAGGATCCGGGAGATTTAACCCAAAGGGTCTCAAAAAACGAGTTGATATGGAGGCATTCTAGTGACCATTGATTTTTTGAAGGTTTTATGCGAGAATAAGCGGAATTTTTATTCTGCATGACAGAGTTTTTAAAACCCCAATCGTGTGAAAGCCCCAAACAAAATACGGGTTTTGTGGTAGAGGATTTTCTAAAGAAGCAAGAGCTGCAGGCGTGTGTGGAGAGAAATATACTGAGAGAGAAGGTAGAGGCAGAAAAAGCAGACAGAAAAAATATTTTTCTGTCTCTTCATTTGGCCTAGATTTTAATTCGAAGTGCAACAGAGTGAATTAAAATGAGGAGGAGTT
>JBAXIU010000035.1:0-15854 GCA_037138215.1 Candidatus Peregrinibacteria bacterium
GCAGCATAAAGTACATTCCCTTTACTCATTAGAGCGTTTATATTTTTAGAATCTATATTGTTTTGCTCTACGGAAAAAGCAGTAGAAATATCTTTTGCATCAGATACATAAGACAGTGAAGGAATGAAAAAACCAACAAATCCACCTAAAAAAAGGACGAGGGTGGAAAAAAGAAAGGAAGAACTCTTCATAAGAAAAAAGAAAAAAGTGGAACATTCGGAACTCAAAAAGGGTATTAAACAGTGTTCATAGGCGAAGGGATAAAAAAAAGAAAAAAGGTGTTCAATAATATAGTCGTAAAAGGGTTACACTTTTTTGAAAAAATAAAAAATAGACTCCCCAAAATAGTCTTTTTGTTATTCTTATGCTTTTTGTTTCCCCTTCTCTTCCGGCTCTGGAAGCGTTTTGGCAATGGTAGAAAGAACACCATTAATAAAGGCTGGCGTGCCATCATCTCCAAATTCTTTTGCCAGCTCAATATACTCATTCATCACAATCGCATGGGGCGTGTTGGTTTTTAATAACTCATAAATCCCCATTTCTAATAAAACCCGGTCTATTACTGCCATTTTTTCTACCACCCACTGCGGAGCATTTTTCGAGAGCGCTTCGTCAAGCTCTGCACGGTGGAGTAAAACATCTGTAATAAGGGTTTCATACAGGTCTACCTCTTTGGTAGTCGGCAAAAACTCCGCTTTTACAAAGCGGAGAAATTCTTCTTGCTGACCGGCATCTGTAACCCCCCTGAGGGTAATTCCAGACAGGCATTGCACCGCCGCACTGCGCGCTCTGTGACGGTAAGACATAAATAATTACGCTTGAACAACCGTTACATTTTCATGGCTCTTCAGGACTTTTTCTGCGTCTACCACTGCGCGACCTTTTGCATTGCGAAGTGATCTGTCTGCGAATCCGAGGAGTTTTTTATGCTGAGAAACGACATATGCATTTCGTTGCCGTTTAGTAGCGGACGATGACTTTTTTTTCTTAGGAACTGCCATATTTTGGTAAAAAAAGAATAGTGCCGGAGCATTATGCCCAAGTGCTTTTTCTTCCGCAACACGAAAAATGAGGATTTTTCCCTCTTACTTTCCAGAAGAAAGCTCCTGAGCTCGGTAAAAAGCAGCATCAATCCCATTTTTTATTACTTCTTCTAGCTTTTCTGAGGCAAATAAGTCCAATGCAGCTGCGGTGGTACCGCCTTTGGAAGTTACTTTTTCCCGTAAAATTCCAAAACTTTCTCCTGATTTTTTTGCCAGCATTCCCGCGCCCAAAAGGGTTTGCAGGGCAATAGTTTGCGCATGGGATACCGAAAAACCCATTTCCTCTGCTTTGCCAGCAAAGATCTCCAGAATACGAAAAACATAAGCCGGACCACTGCCCGAAAGTGCCGTAATGGCGTTTATCATTTCCTCCGTTTCGCACGGAATTACCACACTAAAGGAGTCTAAAAGCGCATTAATGTCTATTTGCTCTTCTTTTTCTACTGCAGGAGAAAAATAAACGCCCGAAACCCCCATGCCTATTTGTGCTGGCGTATTGGGCATAATCCGCACGATTTTTAACAGTCCACTTTTTTGTTGGAGAGTAGAAACCGAAACACCGGCTGCAATGGAGAGGAGAATCGTATTTTTTCCCAGCAGGTCTTTCCAAGATTCCAAAAGTTCCGGTAAAACCTGGGGTTTGGTAGCCAAAAGAAGAATGTCACTCCTCGGAATAATTTCTTCTGCTTTCGTGCTGGTGTCACATCCTGCATTTTTAAAGAATTGGAGTTTTTCGGTGCTCGGATCAGCAATCCGAAGATTTTCTGGCAGAATTACTTGAGAAGAAAGAAGTGCCTGCGCAATAGCAGAGCCCATGTTTCCCGCACCAATAATGGAAATCGTCATCATCATAAAGAGAAAGAAGAGCCTCCATTCTCTCCGTTTTTCACAGAAAAAATCAATGGTTTTCTGCTCGAAACTTTCATGAGGACTGCCTCTTGAAAAACCCTGCATTTTATGCGATAATGACGGGAAGGATTTTTTACAAAAATACCAAAATGCACCCCATTGATACGGAAATTCAACAGCTTTTAGCGATGGTGCCCTATTTAGATGCGAACGAGCGCACCGGACTTTTGGCGAAACTTCCCGAAATGACAGAAGAAAAAAAAATAACCATCCGAACAGAATTGTGGCAAATTATTAAACAACTCATTGCCAAAGTGCCGTTGGAGGCGTTTATGGAGTCAGAGTTTACGGATCCGGAAAAAGAACAGATCTTACGGATCCAAGAGGCATATCTCCATGATTTACGCCATATTGAAGCAGATATGCGCACGGAGTTTTTAGCCCATGAACAAGATATTCAACAAAAAGACGAACAAATTGCCAATAACCTTTTATTATCTCTTGCATGACGCATTTTTTCGAACATCGACGGGTTTTTAATATGGGAGGTCCAGAAGCTGAACATCATCAGAATGCGCAAGAAACGGCAAAAAAAGAATTGGAAACAGGGTCAAAGAATTTTCAAAAACAAGCAGAATTGCTCACAAAAGACCTCGGTAAAACCGAAAAAGGATTAACTGATCTAAAAAAATCATTTTCAGCAGAAAAAATTACTCCCTCACCAAATCACCAAGTACTCACTGATAAGGCTCAAAACGAATATACCATAAAAACCTTTATGGTCGCAGCAAAAGGGAATCCCGATGCATTAAAACAAACATTTGAAAAAAGCGAACAAAATCCTGCTGCCGCAAAAGCCGCTATGACCAAACAACTCAACAAGCTTTTTGCATAATCTTCAAAACAAGGATCAGACAGATACTTGTATTTTGTAGAATTTTGTCATTCCCCTGGAAAGGGGAATCTATCCACCGGAGGAATATGGATATCCTCCTTCGCGAGGATGACAGATGTTGTGCCTTGAATCCCCTGCCCCGCATTGCTACCATGCCCATGCTTTTTAAAACAGTATGAGCGAAAAACCTCCATTTTTTATTTTTACGCTGCCCGAGTGTACCGACTCTCGGGGATCGCTTTTTCCAGTAGAATTGGATGCCCAGTTTCCACTGAATCCCGTAAAACGGGTATACTTTTTAAAAAATACACCAGCAGAAGTAGCCCGTGGTGCGCATTGCCACCATATTGAAGAAGAAGTGTTTGTGTGTATTGCGGGAAAATGCCGGGCGTTAATAGACGAAGATGGAAAAGGGAAACAAGAAATTTGGCTGGATAATGCCACCAAAGCCATTTTTGTAGGAACGAAAGTATGGCACGAATTTGACCATTTTTCATCCGATGCGGTTTTACTGTGTTTTTCTTCTACGGCGTATATGCCTGGGACCGTAAATTACGAAACGGATTATGAGAAGTTTTCTCAACCCAATGGGTCTTTATGAAAATTTATCAATCTCTTCTTAAGAGCAGGGTTTTCCGTTCGTCGTTTTTTTTCTTCTAGAACATTTGCTGCTAATATCTTACATATAAATTTTTGGTATTTTTCTTGTATCTCAGCGAGTGTTTCCTCAGGAATACTTTTTTTAAACTCACGGAATACTGCTTTTGGTTGGTATAATTTTTTTCCAAGATATTGTAATGACGGAGAGTTCAATATTCCGTCTATCCCAGGTGGGAATTCTTCGTGAAAAACATCCCAATCTTCCTTATGAAATTCGGATGAAGCAGTGTGAAATATAATTTTTCTGATGGTGTTAATAATACTGTTGGCTTTAACACTGAGAATTTCCTTTTCTATAGGGCTATCAGCTAGGATTGTTAGTATTTGTTCGGAAAATTTGTCTTCTAATCGCTGGTAATGAGGAAAAAAGTTGAGAAGTTCCTCTTTTTCTGGGCATCTGGTTTTTTCAAGCCAATCTTCTCTACTTTTGTAATGATCAGGCATAGGAGTTTATTTGAGTTGAGGATGAATTATTGAGTGTTGATTTTCCTTCGTCATTATCTGTCATTTTTTTATGTGAAATACTAAAAATTATTCTTCTTTCTCCTTTTCTTGTCAATTTCTCTTTTTATGGGCATACTTTCGCTCGATTTTTTGAATTTTTTTCTTATGGATTACTCCCAACTGTCCCTGGATGCCCACGCATTGCACCACGGAAAACTCGAACTTTCGGTAAAAATGCCGCTTAAAACTACAGACGATCTTTCCATCGCCTATACACCCGGAGTGGCAGAACCTTGCCGTGTGATTGCCAAAGACCCGAAAAAAAGTTTTGACCTTACTTGGCGCGGAAATACCGTTGCGGTAATAACCGACGGAAGCGCCGTTTTGGGGCTGGGAAACATAGGTCCCGAAGCGGCAATGCCCGTTATGGAGGGGAAATGTGCGCTTTTTAAAGCGTTTGGAGGCGTAGACGCCATTCCCATTTGTTTGGCAACACAAGAAGTAGATGCGTTGGTAGAAACGATTGCTCTTTTAGAGCCGAGTTTTGGAGGAATTAATCTGGAAGATATTTCCGCACCACGGTGTTTTGAAATTGAGAGGCGTTTAAAAGAACGCCTTCAAATTCCTGTTTTCCATGATGATCAGCACGGAACCGCTATTGTGGTTTTAGCAGGACTGTATAACGCATTAAAAGTGGTGGGAAAAAACATAGAGACGGTTCGTATTGTACTCTCTGGGTCCGGTGCCGCAGGAATTGCTATTTCGGAACTCCTGTTTTCTGCTGGTGCAAAGAATCTTATTTTGTGCGATTCTAAAGGAATTTTGTCCTTGGATCGGACAGATCTTAATGCAGAAAAACGGTCAGTTATGGAGAGGTCGGCTGAAAATCCAAAAATGGGAACGCTGCAAGATGCGATAAAAGGAGCTGACATTTTTGTGGGGGTTTCCCGTCCCAATCTTTTAACGGCAGAAGATATTGCCACCATGAACACGGATGCGATTGTGTTTGCCATGGCAAATCCTACACCTGAAATTATGCCCGACGAGGCAAAAAAAGGAGGAGCTCGCATTATTGCCACCGGAAGAAGCGATTTCCCAAATCAAGTAAATAATGTGTTGGTATTTCCAGGAATTTTCAAAGGCGTATTAGAAGTGAGAGCGCGAGAAATTACGCCACACATGAATTTGGTAGCAGCAAAGGCGTTAGCCGAAATGGTGGAGACTCCGAATGAAGAACACATTCTCCCTTCTCCTTTAGAACCCGGTGTTGCGCAGCGCATTGCCATGGCCATAAAAAGTGCTGTTGCACAATAAATTAATATATGCTTCAAAAAATTATTCTTGCAGCTCCCAGGGGTCCTTGTGCGGGTGTTCATCGTGCGCTTTCGGTGGTAGAAATGGCTTTGGAAAAATACGGAGCACCCATTTTTGTCAATCACGAAATTGTTCACAATTCCCATGTAGTTCAATCTTTTGAAGAAAAAGGTGTGCTTTTTGGCACGCCATTGGATGAGATTCCCGAGGGAAGCGTATTTATTTTTTCTGCCCATGGCGTTTCTCCAGCGTTTAGCAAAAAAGTGGAATCAAAAAATTTTATTACCATTGATGCCACTTGCCCGCTAGTAACCAAAGTGCATGAAGAAGCCAAAAAGTATGCCATCGCAGGATTTCAGATTCTTTTTATTGGACACCGGGGACACCCTGAAGTGGAAGGAACCAGTGGAGTAACGAAAATGACCATTATTGAAACAGCGGAGGAAGCACAGGCATTGGAGGGTGAAAATTTTGGTGATGCGGTGGCGTGCCTTACCCAAACTACGCTTTCTGTAGACGAAACGGAAAAAATTATGGCAGTCCTCAAAAAAAAATTTCCGCATCTCAAAACCCCAAAGGGATCCGATATTTGTTATGCCACACAAAACCGGCAGAATGCGGTAAAAGAATTGGCAGAAAAATGCGATTTTATCGCCGTTATTGGCTCTGCAAAAAGCTCTAATTCCAATCGACTGGTAGATACGGCACAAAAATATTGTGGAGGTAGAGACGCGATTAATCGCGTCTCTACACTCATTGAATCTCCCGCGACGGATATTTCTCAGATTCCCAAGGATGTAAAAATTTTAGGTGTTACCTCTGGTGCCAGCGTTCCAGAATATTTAGTCGAAGAATTTCTCGCCCATTTTCCGGGTATCCCCACTGAAACGATCCATTTTGAAGAAGAAAATATGCGTTTTGCCCTTCCGAAAATATAAGACCGGTGCGGGTTATTTCCGCCAAATTATTGATTTTTTGTGAACCATCCTTATAATGAAAGTAAGTTTTTTGTGCTATGGACATTCGTAAGCGCCACATTTTGCAGGCCATTATTCAGCAATTTATCCATACGGCAAGCCCCGTGGGAAGCAAACTCTTAAAAGAAATTGGAGGATTTGAAGTTTCCTCCGCAACCCTCAGAAGCGATATGTCGACTTTAGAAGATGAAGGGTTTTTAATGCAGGTGCACACCTCTGGAGGACGCATACCTACGCCCAAAGGATACCGTTTATATGTGGATGAAATGGCTATTCCACAGGATTTTCGTCTCCAAATTTTTTCTGCGTTTGAACAGCAATGCCAGCAATATTTTGAAGAAAAAAGAGCAGATGAACTCGTATTTGATGCCGTTTCGGTAATGACCCGCATGACTCCGAATATCGTGTTTTCTACTATCCCCAGCGCCAACCGGATGTTTTTTCTGGGGTTTTCTCGCATGATGCAGGAACCGGAATTTTATGAATCGTCAGAAAAAACGAGTGGTATTTTTCGGGTACTAGAAGAGCAGCTCTATGGATTTCTTCATTCTTTAGATATTGGCGATGGCGTAGAAATTTTTATTGGAGAAGAGAATGTGATTCCCGAAATGGAGTCGTGTTCATTGCTGGTGTCCCGGTACAGTGCATTAAACTATCAGGGATATTTTGGTATTTTAGGACCAATGCGCATGGACTACACCCAAAATATGGTAGTGCTGGAAGCCGCAAAAAAATTGTTTCGGTGATTCCAAAAGACGCCCCAGCAGGGCGTCTCTCCGGTTCGCAAGAAGACAGGTTATAAACCTGTCCCTGCCCCCCTGCTCCACTATTTGTAATTTATAATTTTTCACTTCCCCCCTATGACCACCCCTATTCCAGATCCACAAACAACACCGATTCTTTCTGAAGAAATCCAACGCATTGCCGCATTGGAAGAGCAAATAGAATTTCTCCAACAAGAGAAAGAAACCTTTATTGTGCAGCAAAAAGAACAAGAAGAGAAATATCTTCGAGCCGTGGCAGACCTCCAAAATGTGCGCAGAAGAGCCGATGAAGACCGTATAAAAGCACGGCTAGATGGGAACATAGATATGCTCACGGGAATTTTAACGCTCGTGGATCACTTTTCTTTGGCATTTGCGCATCTTCCCCAGGATTTAAAAGAGCACGAGTGGATAAAAGGAATGATGGCGGTAGAAAAAAACTTTTATGACCATTTAAAAAATAGCGGAGTGGAATTTATTGCAGAAGAAGGAGTCAATTTTGACGCATCTCTTCACGAATCAGTAATGTTGGATGCTGCCGGAGAACCTGGGAAAGTGGGAAAAATTTTGGAGCGAGGTGTAAAATTTAAAGGACGCGTTATTCGCCCTGCAAAGGTTTCCGTAGGCGCAGAAAAACAGTAATGGGCACACCTTTCTTTTTGAGAGTTTTTCTGGAACAATGCTCTTCGGTGTTTTTGAAGAATACCAATATTATTGCTCTTAGATTGCTTCGCAAACTCGCAATGACAGAACATTTCTCATTCTTTTCCCCCCTCTTATGCTCAAATGGATTGAATCCCTCCTGGGTGACCCAATAAAAAAAGACCTGGAACGGTTCCAAAAACTCGTAAACGAAATTAATAGCCAAGAAATCGCTCTCCAAGATCTCTCGGTAGACGAATTTCAAGCAGCGGTAGAAAAAGAACGAGGAACCTCGTATGAAGTGGAAGAAAATCGACTTCGCCTTTTAGCACTCGCAAAAAATGCCTGCCGAAGACTTATGGGAACCAAATTCATGGTCATCCGACACGAGCAAGAATGGAACATGATCCCTTTTGATGTACAGCTCATTGGGGCATTGGCACTGTTGGAAGGGAAAATTTCGGAAATGAAAACCGGAGAAGGAAAAACGCTGGTAGCGGGAATTGCCGCTTCTGTTGCCGCATTTGAGGGAAAAGGGGTTCATGTAGTAACCGTAAATGATTATCTGGCAGAACGAGATAAAGCGTGGATGACTCCCCTCTTTGAAAAACTGGGACACTCTGTAGGCGTAGTAGTGCATGGAAAAAATTCCGCAGAACGGCGAGATTCCTACGGATCGCATATTACATACGGAACAAATAATGAATTTGGATTTGACTATTTGCGGGACAACATGGCGCAGCGCACAGAAAATCTGGTGCAACGGAATCTCCATTTCGCCATTGTGGATGAGGTGGATTCTATCCTCATTGACGAAGCACGAACACCGTTAATTATTTCTGCTCCTGCCGAAGAATCCACGCAAAAATATATGGAATATGCGCGGCTGGTAGAATCCCTTGAAAAAGAGAAAGACTATACCATTGATGAAAAACAAAAAACCGCGATTTTGACCGAAGAAGGAATTGCACACATGGAAAAACTCTTGGGGATAGAAAATATTTATACCGAAAAAGGATTTACCGAAGTGCACCACATTGAGCAATCCCTCCGCGCCATGTGTTGTTTTCAAAAAGATGTAGATTATGTGGTAAAAGACGGAGAGATTTTTATTGTGGATGAATTTACCGGACGAATGATGCCCGGACGACGCTATTCGGGAGGGCTTCACCAGGCGTTGGAAGCGAAAGAAACGGTAGAAGTAAAACGAGAATCCAAAACTTTGGCATCCATTACTTTTCAAAATTATTTCCGCCTGTACCACCATTTAGCAGGGATGACCGGAACAGCCGAAACCGAAGCCGAAGAATTTGGAAAAATTTACGGACTTCCAGTCCTTCCTATTCCGCCCAATAAACCAGTGGTACGAAATGACCTTCCCGATGTGGTTTTTAAAAACGAGAAGGGGAAATTTATGGCAATTCGCGAACACATCCGCGAAAAACACGCCACCGGTCAACCGGTGCTTATCGGAACCATTTCTATTGAGCGATCAGAAATTTTATCAGCACTCCTTACCCAAGCGGGAATTCCTCATAATGTCCTCAACGCGAAACACCACGAACAAGAAGCAGAAATTGTAGCCAATGCCGGACAAAAAGGCGCTATTACTATCGCTACCAATATGGCAGGACGAGGAACTGATATTAAGCTCGGAGAAGGAGTACAAGAACTAGGAGGACTGGCGATTATTGGATCAGAACGGCATGAATCGCGCAGAATTGACAACCAATTAAGAGGTCGTGCGGGACGACAGGGTGACCCCGGGGAAACACAGTTTTTTGTATCGCTCGAAGATTCTCTCATGCGTCTTTTTGGTTCTGAAAGACTGTTAAACATGATGAATGCCATGAATGTTCCTGACGATTTGCCCATCCAAAATGGCATTATTAGCTCTGGAATAGAGAGCGCTCAAAAAAAGGTAGAAGGAATTCATTTTGATCGTCGGAAACATGTATTGCAGTACGACGATGTCATGAATCGGCATCGAGAAATTATTTATGCTCGCCGTCGAAAAGTATTAGAACATGACGATTTGAGGGGGGAAGTATTGGAAATGATCGAAACTGAGGCATCCAATATCATCCAAAACGCCACTGCACATCGAGAAATACACCAATGGGATTATTCCGGGATTTATAGTGCACTCTCCGGAATCCATAACTCACCAGCGCTCTCCCTGGAATCCGTAAAAGCCATGGAAAGTGAGGATGAATTATCGGCAATGGCAATGGAATACCTCACCAATGCATATCAAGAAAAAGAATCGCGATTCCCCTCCGAAGAAATTGCACGAACAGCAGAACGAATGGTGTATTTACAGACCATTGATATGCTGTTTATGGAGCATTTAGAAGCCATGACCCAGTTGCGGGAGCAAGTGGCTCTGAGAGCATACGGGCAGAGGGACCCCCTTATGGAATTTAAAGGCGACGCATTCCTCCTCTTTGAAAAGCTGTTAGCCAGCATTCGTCGAGGAACTCTGGTAACCCTCTTCCATATTGAAGTAGAAATGAGACTTCCCGAAAACCCTATAGAAATACAGGGACTCCAAACAAATGAGAATGAAATTGAAGAGAACCTGGGATTTACCGGTCCCTTTGCACAAAAACCAGCATCTACGAAAGGACTTTCTGGAAATATCACCACCGTAAAAGTAATAGACGATGGAGGAACCGTAAAAAATACAGCTCCTACTGGTCGTAATGATCTTTGTCCCTGCGGAAGCGGAAAGAAATATAAGAAATGCTGCGGTGCATAAAGTCCTCGTTTTTGGCAGCTTTGATATTCTCCATCCGGGACACACGGAATTCTTAAAAGACGCCAAAAAATTAGGGACGCATCTCACGGTTGTCCTCGCACGGGATTCATCTATTCAAAAAATAAAAGGACGAAGTCCCCATTTTTTAGAAAATGAAAGAGTAGCTCAATTACAAGCACTAAAATTTGTAGATGAAGTAATTCTGGGAGATGAACACGATTATTTTCGCATTCCCTATGAACGGCAACCGGAGATAATTGCGCTGGGATACGACCAACTGGTGCCAGAGGGTGTCGGTAGGGGCGTATTGCAATACGCCCCTACCGCAGAAAACAAAAACCTCATCACCCTGCAATCCCTTTTGCCCCACACAAAGATTGTCCGTCTCACTCCCCATCATCCAGAACAGTTTAAATCGTCTTTATTGCGAAATTTGTAGAGACGCAAAATTTTGCGTCTCTAACCGCCCCTTACCCCATTTGCCCCCCTTAAAGAATAGAATATCTGCCAGGTTTTTTCTTTTCTCTCAAAAAAGTATACCATCCATCCGGTTTTTCTCGTTCCCCCATGGTTCGTTTCCCCATTCTTTTTGGTGCGCTTTTTTCCCTTTTCTCCTTTTCTTGCTCTGCATTTGCCCAAATCCCCCCCACCCCTCCCCCACCATCACCAACAGTACAAAGCACTCCCACACTGGATACCGACCAGGATAAAATTCCCGATGACCAAGACCCAGACGACGATAATGATGGAGTTTTGGATGCGCAGGACCCTTTTCCAAAAAACGCAAAAGAACAGAAAGATAATGACAGCGACGGTATAGGCGACAATGCCGATGAAGACGATGATAATGATAAAATCCCTGACACACAGGACAAGTTTCCTTTTGACGCCCATGAAAAAGGAGATATGGACGGTGATGGAAAAGGTGACAACGAAGACGACGATATGGATGGTGATGGAATTCGGAATGATGCTGAAATTTTACGGGGTACCAATCCCAAAAAATACGATACCGATGGCGATGGCGTGAACGATGGTGAGGATAGTTTTCCGCTGGATCCCGCTTTTCACCTGGATACCGATGGAGATGGAATTCCTAATGAAAAAGATCCCGATGATGATAACGATGGTGTCCCAGACGAAATTGACGCTTTTCCTCTGGATCCCAAAGAAAAATACGATACCGATGGCGACGGTATAGGGAACTTCTCAGATCCCGATGATGATAACGATGGACTTTCCGACATCGAGGAACTTCGCAAAGGAACCAGCTCTACCAACCCTGACACCGACGGAGATGGCGTCCCCGACGGAAAAGATGACCTTCCATTGGATCCGACAGAAAGTAAGGATTCGGATTGGGACGGACTAGGCGATAATGCCGATCCCAATGATCACAATAAAGGACCCGTTATAAAAATAGCACCGTTTTCTAAGGCATACTGGGGAGAACTGTTTCAAATAGATGCGAGGGAATCATACGACCCGGAAGGAGAGCCACTCCAATTTTTTTGGGAAGTATTGCAGAGCAATGGAGAAGTGCTCGCGACCTATTCGGGAGACCTCTTCCCCATCATTTTTCATAGTATTGGAACCTATACCATCCGTCTCACGGTAACAGACGACGGAAAGGAATCCCGTAGCCAAGAAATAAAAGTTTCTGTTTCGTTCTCTCAAAAAAACTGGTTTTTTATGGGAGGCGGATTACTTTTTTGTATAGGAATAGGATTTGGTGGGCGTTGGGCATGGCAAAACCGCCACGAGTGGGGAAAGCGAAAAAGACGCTCTATTTAATACATTTCAACCACTATATTTCCCTTTTCCACGCCTTTGGTATTCATCAAAATTTCTTTTCCTTCTTTTACCATCGCGGGTGATCCGCAAAAAAGGACTTCCGTATTGGTAAAAATTTCGGGAGGCTGTGCTGCCAAAAATCCCGTTACTCGTCCAGCATAAGCCTGGGTACTTCCTTTCCCTTGCGAAACACAGAGATCAAAAGAAAAAAGAGTTTCAGAATTTGCCAGTGTTTCAAAGTAATCTGTATACACCGCAAACGCTTCTTCACGCACACCAAACAGCAAATGAACCCCAGCCCCAAATCCAAATTCTTTTGCCTCATCCACAATGGCTTTCATAGGTGCAATTCCGGTTCCGGTTGCCACCAACAGTTTTTTCTTTTCTGAATCTTTAGGGCCAAAATGTCCAAATGGTCCCGTAAACACTACCGTATCTCCCACTTCTAAATGGTCAATATAGGTGGTTCCCATACCTCCAGGAATAATTTTTACGCACAGTTCTAAATCCGGCAAAACAGCAGGAGAAGACGCAATGGAATACGCCCGAACAATTTTTTCGGACACCACAATATTTATAAATTGCCCGGCATGAAATGCAAAATTTTCGTCATGGATACGCAGGCGAAGCCCACGGGTTTCCTGAGCAATAGAGAGATTAGAAAGAACTGTGGCAGTAAAATTGGGAAGGGAAGACATAAGCATGAAAAATGAAGAAGTAGGAATTAAGAATATTCCTTCATTGCGAGGAGCGGAGCGACGAAGCAATCCATGTTCCCTTGGAATCACCACCATCGAGAGCCTGACTCAAAAATGATGTGGTCTTTCGGCACTCTCCTCACCACCGTACCAAAAAGCCTTGCGTTTCCCAAGTTTTTCTGAAAAAATCTCCCGGTCGAAACCTTCTTTCTTCGCTCTCAAGTCATTGACAGCGTATCCTTTAACCCACAAGAAATGAAGAATTATGAAACCCTCTTTTTGTTCCCGTCTGATCTGGCGGAAACAGCAGCACAAAAGGCTTTTGAAGAAATTAAAAAGCAAATTGCTGACAACTACACCGGCACTATATCCTTCTCCGAATGGTGGGGGAAACGAGCTCTCGCGTATAAAATTGGATCATTTACCACCGGCTTTTACGCACTCCTCCAATATTCATTTCCTCCAGAAAAAATGGTGGAATTTGATGAAGAACTTCGCCTTCTTCCAAAAGTACTTCGATTTCTTACCACTCTTGCACCAGAGGGAGATCCTCTCCCCTACTCTGCAGTAGTTGCAGAAGATCGGGCTTTTGCCGAAGAAAAATCAGCAGGAAAAAGACGCGCAAAAAAACGCCCCAGCAGGATCGAGAACCTGAAATCTCCAAGTTCTTCTGCACCAAAAGCAAAAATGGCACCTCTTGGAGACGCCGATGCTGAAAACGATTAATTTTTCCCCTCTTACGATTTTTACTTATGAACAACACTCCTAAAACCTCTATGGCGAAGGTGAATAAAAAATGCGCCTTCTGCTCACTCGGCAAAAAACATATCGACTACAAAAACATCGGGCTTCTGAAACAATTTGGGATCACCTTCTTCTCAAAAATTAAGCCTCGAAAATATACCGGAGTCTGCCTCCCCCACCAAAAGAGAATGTCTACCGCTATTAAACAGGCGCGGTTTATGGCTTTGGTACCATTTATAAAATAGGCTCAAAAAGGACAGGTCATCACCTGTCTTTTTTTTATTTGTTTACTTCTATGTCATTCTTTTCTTCTTCCGATTTCCCCAAGATCCAAAAACCGGTTTCTATCGCCATCGTTCGCTCGGATTTCAACGAAGATATTGTAGAAGAACTCTTTCAAGATGCGTTGCACGGTTTTAAAAAATGTGGAGTGCCGATGGAAAGCATTGAAGAATTTCGCGTTCCCGGAGCGCTAGAAATTCCCCAGGTCGTTTCTCGACTGAAAAGATCAGATGAATTTGACGGAATTTTAACCTTGGGAGTGGTTATAAAAGGCGACACCCCCCATTTTGAGTATGTCTGCGAAAATGTCACACGGGGTATTATGGACATTTCTCTTATGAGCAATGTTCCAATTATTTTTGGAGTCCTCACGGTCCTGAACACCCAGCAAGCAGAGATTCGTATTTCTAAAGGGCGAGAATTTGCCTCCTCACTCATAAAAATGATGATGCTTTTTGAGGGAAAAATGTAACCCTCCTCCGACTATAAGAATGAACACCTTTTTCTTTTTTATGAAGAACAGTTTTTTCCTTTTTCTTTTAGGAATTTCCATTCTCGGTCTCTCGATTCCTACTCTCGCAGGAGGATCCTTTATGGGAGAACCCCCCACTATTTCAACCGTCACGCTTGATGGTTCGGTATGTGTTGATAGATTATCTGCAATTGATCAGCAAACAATAAAGGTAGCTATTAAAAATGCTTTCGGAAAACATATTCCTATAAGTTGTGCATCAACTCCATTAGCATTTTATGATCAAGGAGCTTCTATTTTTGTAAATCCAGCAGAAAAAGGAGTTATGGCGGTGGTTTCTATTACTATTTCTGGAATAAAGGTAAAACTAAACAAAAACATATCCGTGTTTAAAAACTTACAAACTTTAAAGGTTGAATACTCTAATATAAAAAAAATTCCTGCCGAGATCGGAGAACTCTCAAACCTCAGAAATCTTTCTTTTAAGGGAAATAATTTTATTCAAAAGATTCCTATTGATATAGGAAAACTGGAAAACTTAAAAATACTAGACCTTTCTTCTAATTTTATTTCGAAAGTTCCAGATGAGATAGGAAATTTAAAAAATCTGGAAACTCTTATCTTTGACCAAGAACATTTTACGGAACTTCCAAAAACAATTAAAAATCTGGAAAAACTTAAAACACTTATTCTCGGAACTGGGGGAACTCTTAAAAATTTCCCTGAAGAAATTGAATCTCTAAAAAATTTAGAACATCTTCAAATCTCAGGATCTTTCTCCTCTATCCCCTTAGATATATGGGCCTTAAACAAACTGGAATCTCTCAGTATTGTTTCCCCCTATTTACCCGCTATCCCTAATACGCTTGGGAATCTTAACAATTTAAAACAATTGGAATTATATGGAGATCCTTTTAATGGAGCATTCTCATCTATTCCTGAAACAATTGGAGATCTTAAAAACCTTGAAGAATTAAGTTTAGGCGGTAATTTCTCGGTAATCCCAAGCACTGTAGGAAATCTTATAAATCTAAAATCTCTCAGCATAGAGGCACCGCTTTCCTCTCTTCCCACGGAAATAGGAAATTTAACCAATCTTAAAAGATTATATATTGCCGGAACGGAAACCTCCTCTCTCTCGAGCATTCCAAAAAGTATTGGAAATTTAAAAAACTTAGAAGGCTTATATATTGCTAATTTCAAACAATTACAAACGATTCCCTCTGAAATATGGACACTTTCAAACCTCACCGAACTGGGACTCTCTTATAACCAAATTTCATCTATAGATGCGCATATTGGAGATTTAAAAAAGATACAGAATTTGGGTTTAACGAGTAATGCTCTTACAACACTTCCCATTGAAAACCTCAAAAATATTGATAACCTGCAAGTCCTCGATAACAAATTCTCAACTGCTGAAAAAGAAAGAATCCAAAAGATTTTTAAAGGCAGAAACATTGGCCTAGATTTTAATTCGAAGTGCAACAGAGTGAATTAAAATGAGGAGGAGTT
>JBAXIU010000036.1:0-15677 GCA_037138215.1 Candidatus Peregrinibacteria bacterium
GAAACTCCTCCTCATTTTAATTCACTCTGTTGCACTTCGAATTAAAATCTAGGTTCTGATCGAGTAATAGGATTTTGTGGCTTAAAGAGACCCCCTTCATATCCCGTAATCCACTTCAAAAAAACACCCGTTTCTACATATTGAAAAAACCAATTCTCCTTTAAAACATCCACAAAAGAGGAGGAGAAAGGGGACAAAAGTTTTTCTCCTGCGGCAAGAGTAATCATTTTCACTGCTTCTGCCCTTTTAATATTATCTCCTCCGTTAAAATCTCCATTTGCGTCAGCGTTAATAACACCCGCCTGGCGAAGATCTTGAGCACAATTTTGTGCCCAATCTACTGCCCCCTTTACTGTTGTGCGAGGGATACTCGCCTGTACCACTCGTTCTTTTAGAGTTTTTCCGGTTGGAGTTGGAGTAGGCGTAGGAATTTCAGTTGGAGTAGGAATTACAAGAGATCCACCACCTCCTCCTCCGCCGCCACCGCCACCGGAAGAAGCATAAGAAAGAGTGTAGGATGAAGAAGCAACACCAGAAAACTCTGTTGCCGTATAGCATGATATGGCTTTTATGGTCATCGTTGTAGAAACAGGAATAGCTCCTGTATACAGAGTTCCTGTAGTACAGGTAGTACCTGTAGCACATACAGGAGTCGTGATTCCGTCTGTTGTATAACACATTCCCGTAGATCCGGTTGCCGAAAGTATTACCGACTGTGCTCCAGTATATACCCCTGATAATGGAGCAAAACTGGGAGGCGTTTTTACTACGCCTGATACATTTGTTTCTAGTCCAGTACTTATATTCCCCGTTGTTTCAGAAGCAGCAAAAACCACAGCCCCTAATAATCCCAGCACCAAAAATGCTATAAAAAAAGACAAAAAAGGGAATTTCATAAATAAAAATTGAAAAGGATATACTCCCAAGGGTTCTCAATTTCTCAGTATTTCAAAGATGGACATCTATTGAAAAAAAGAGAAAAGAAAGGCATTTTTCTAAAGAGAAATATACCGTTCTTTCTGTCGTATTGTCAAAAAATAGAGCGTTACTCCTGTTTTTAAAAGAGACACCCCCGAAGGGGTGCCTCTTTATTTATATTTTCTCGTATCACGATGGCCTTTAAGAGCCTCCGACTATTTCATTTCTATTCTCATTCCATCCGTGCTCGCATAATATTTGGGGTCATACATGGCAACTGCCGTAGCAGGAGGAAAACTGTATTTTCCGCTGGCAATAGGGCGAACCGCAAAAGTATAAGTTCCACTCTTTTGTCCATCATACGGAAAAATGTCGGCACGATTATCACGGTGTTCAATGTGTTGAAAATTATACGACTCCTCAGTTTTGCACCCTTTTTCTTCCGGATTCCAAGAGCAAACCCCATTATAGTCGGTCGTAATTTCAAACCCTGCTGGAAGAGGGACAGAAACTGCAAGAGACCGAGCAGAGCTGGGAGCCGAAAATGTAACCTGTACTTGGTAAGTTTTTCCAAGCTCTATTTTGGCGTTTTTTGGCAAAAAATTGCCCTTTTCATCTAAAATGGTTCGCGTAATTTTCATACCGTTAAGAGATTTTCCGAGCTTTTCCGGTGGTGCAGTAAACACCAAAGTACTGGTGACATATAAAGGACCATCTCCCGTATTGGTAATGGTAAGCGGTGTAAGCGACGAATTTTTTGCGGAAAAAGCAAAAGGATGAGTATTTGCTTTGTCTGGAGAAAAACTGGCGGTTTGCGTTTTTCCCCCAAATGTAAGAGAAATATCTCCCCCTCCGCGTTTCCCAGATTTCAAAGCATATTCGTAAGCGCTCAGGAGTTTTTCTGCCTCACTGGAAGAAGAGAAATAGTAATAGTTGTCGTCTCCAGTCGCGTTAAGGGCTTTTTGTACCAGCGCAGAAAGATTTTCTCTGGTCGGATCCAGCGCAAGCGCAGCACGAACCTGTCGGGCAGCAAAACCATCTGCTCCGTCAAAATAATGCGGAGAATCAATATTCTCAATGCCTTTTACGGCTTCTGTAAAAGAAGGAATTGCCAACACTTCGTCGGTTATTTTCTTTTTATCGGCATCAGAAAGGAGAGAAACTTTGGCAAAAGCCAGTGCTAAATCGGTTTTTTCATATCCGCTCAGGGTTTTCCACTGGTCATACCATGCCTGGAGATATGATTTTGCGTCGGTTTCGGAAAATGCCCCGAGTGTGATCCCCACATACAAAAGACGGATTTTTACCGGACGATTGAGATCTTTATTATTGGAAACCTGTGCCTTGAGATATTTTTGAAAGGGATCCAAAAGCGAAGCGGGCGCTGTGTATCCGGCATCTTTCATAAATGCCAGTCCGCCTCCTACCATAGCACTTACCGAAGGATTACTCTCTGTTTCATTTTCCCAAAGAGAAAATCCGCCGTCGGTTCGCTGAAATGTTTTTAAGCGTGCAAAACCAGCAGTAATATTGTGCTCTGCTAACGCAGGACTTTCCCCTAACTCTTTTTGGAGAGACGCCACAATGGCATTGGGCATAGTAGAAGAAGTGGTTTGCTCGGCGCATCCGTATGGATATGAGAGAAGTTTAAGAGCACGAGACTTGAGGTCGGTGAGAGAAGAATTGGTAATACTGAGAGAAAGAGACTCAAAATTTTCAGGAGCGATACCAGCAAAAGCCAATGTTTCGGTTCCTTTCCCTAAAATAAGATTTCGTTGAGAAAGCGTTCTATTCCCCTGGGTTTCAATCGGCAATGTCACCTCTATGGCATCTCCAACTGTTCCATTTGCACTTTTTGCTACAAAGGTGATGACGGAACTTTTTCCAGCGCTCGCATCCGGAACCGTAACCGGGAAAGAAACGGTTTTTGTTTCCCCCGCCGCAAGAGAAAGAGACTGAGAAGGAATATCTGTTGCCAAAATGGAAGCCGTCGCAGAAACCGTTACCGTTTGTACGGCATTGGTCGTATTTACGATACGGGTGGTAAGAGAAAGAGAATCCCCTTCTCGTAAAAATCGAGGAAGATCAGGTTGGAGTACAAAATCTTTGTTCACCGTGAGTTTTCCTTCTCCAAAACCAAATTTATGGCTGGCGTTGGTAGAAAATCCGGCAGAAAGTGCAATGTACGAAGTGAGTGATTCTCCAGAAGGGAACGAAACTTTTGCATTTCCATTCGCATCGGTTTGCACGGCGGGGTTCCAATACAGCACTTCTTTAAAGTCTTTACGAACATCGGGAATATTTTTCCCCACACCTCCTTTTCCCGCTCCTCCAAAGGATGAGAAAAAGTGGTCATGCAAAAAGGCGAGAAGATTGGTGGAACTGGTAAGTGTAATATATCGCCGAGGAAAGAGGCGAAGAAGAAAATTGGTATCTACTTGCCCCGCCATACGCACGAGTGCTTCGTCTACTACACCAATAGAAACCTCTGCCGGAACAGGTTTTCCGTTTTTATCGGTTGTTTTTACGACCAGCGTAATATTTTCTCCTGTTTGGTATTCTGGTTTTTCCGGAGTCACGGTCACGGTTAATTCGCGTTCATCAAGGGAAAGATTAAGATCTTGGTATCCAATTTTAAAACGGGGAATATCGGTTCCGGTTTCTACCAAAAATGCTCCCACTTGAATATTGGGCGTCATATCTTTCGTAACAGGGAATTCATACACGGCTATATTTCCTACCATATCCAAAATTTTGGTATCAAATACTTGGTTCCCTTCCAGAGTTATCAGCACTTTTGCCTTAGGAAACGGGGAAGTAATAACCAATTTTGCCATTTCCCCTTCGTGAAAAGTTTCTTTTTGAAGAGAAAGTTCCACTTGATGGCTGGTTTCTTCATCTTTATCTACTCCCACTTGGGGAACGGTGGGAACGACCCAAAGAGTTTCAGTAAGAACACTGGGGACTTCTCCATTTCTAGGGACTTCTCCAGAAGAATTATAAACGGGTTCTACGAGAGTCGGTTGAGGGAAATAAGGAGTTTTATCATCTCCTGTTACCGCGAAAAGATATTTTCCCGCCTCAGTAAACACGGGACGATATAACACATTTCCATTGGCATCGGTATTCAGCGTTTTCTCCTCCACCACTTTCATCGTTTCCGTACATGATTTTCTCTCCCCTCGGGTCAGGTCTTTTACCATTTCACACTGCTCTTCCGCTTTTTGTACCACCAATTTCAGGGGTTTATTGCCTACGGTTTTGAGCTGGTAGTTTTTGGATTTCAGCTGGATCTCAAAAGGACTGCCTGTTTTTTGAACACGGTCCACTATTTTAAGCGCTGGGCGTACAGCGCTGTCATTTTTTTGATGATACGCAATAATACTGGACAGTTCTGTTGTTTCTTCGCCTCGGCTATCTTTTACGGTCGCTTCGATAATGAGCACGAGATTGGTTTGCACTTCCTGTTGAAATTGCAGGGGAAGAGAGAGGGTACCGTTTCCGTCTTTATCAAGTGGAATTTCTCCGTTCGTTACCTCAAAGTATCCATATTGGCAGTTGGGAGAATATTCGTATTCAGTACAAAGTCCTTCCGTTTGAAATCCATCTCCGCCATTTTCAAGATCGGTCTCATACACGGGACGAGCGGTAACGCGGTAAGAAAGTTTTCCTCCACCAATTCCTCCTCCGGCATAGCGCGCTGTAAGTGCCTTAATAGTGGCTGTTTCACCCGTAAAATACTCGTGTTTTTCAGGAAGAAGATTGAGATAAAATGTTGGTCGGCGATATTCTTCAATGCGCACCGTGTTAATAATACCGTTCCCAACGGTATAATTTTTCTCATAGCCCTTGGGTGCGGTTACAAAAATTTGAAAATCTCCGAGCTCCGCGTTCGCAGGAATCACAAAACTTCCAGAAAAACTACTATTTTTGGAAAGTTTTACCGTTGTCGTTGCCAGGGGCTCTGCCACATCATCGTACGGTTTTTGGAGTTTAACGGTAACCGAAAGCCCTTCGGGAAGGTTTTGGAGTCCGAGCGTTTTTGCGTCGTGCTGAAACATAACTCCCTTAAAATTTACCGTATGCCCTGGGCGGAACATGGTGCGGTCGGTATAAATGTGCCCTACTACCTCTGTTTCGTACGCCGAATTATCCCACGCATCGGGGAACCAGCGAGGATTAATACTTTCTTTCCAGCTTTCTAAATGCACCCCCCACGCGTTTTCGTGCTCAATAAGGAAAAAATTCGGATCTACCACTTTTTTATTTTTCAAAATGGAACTCGCGGGAATTTGAATCATTCCGCTGTCATTGGTGGTTCCCAGGAGTATGGAGTCTTTTCCAGTGGTAGAAAGATAGGAAGTAACCGTTTTTTTGAGCTGGTATTTTTTATCACTCTTCTCAAACGGTCCGGAAAAATACGGAAGTCCAAACTTTCCGCCACTCATCCCTTCATCAGACGCATTCCAAAAGGAATCCTTATCTTCAATGCGTTTTCCATACACTTTTGCATTTTTTAAGGGTGTACCTGTAGCAGGATCAAACACCCAGGCAAAAGTGGTTGATTCTGATTTTTTGAGGAGCACTCCGGCATTCATTACCGCAAAATACCGAGTAGAAAACTGCATTTCTTGGTCATCATTCAGGTATACGGCAAACAGTCCAAACGGAATTTTAAACTGGCTTTTTACGGTATTGAGGTCAAACACCGTTTTTGGTTTTTTAATGTCCATGGGGACATCAACGGTGATAAATTCGGCACAATCTTTGGCAGAAAAGTCCGATTTTTTCACAGACAGTTCAGGGATTTTTTTCAGCGCTTCTTCAGATCCGGCTACGGGGAATTTTCTTACAAATTCTGCTTTTTGTTCGGGGTGTTTGGTGTCTAAATAGCGCACCAAAAGCTCTGCCATTTGCCCACGCGTAATAATCATCGTATCGGCTGAGTAAGCAGACACTCCAAACTCTGGAGCTTCAATTCCACGCTGTTGTGCATCAGTTACAAACGGTTCAAACCAAGTTTGTTCCCCTACCCCCTGTTTTACATCTCTATCATTTTGAATATTGTACAGTATTTTAAGGGCTTCCGCGTATGACACGCTGTCATCTGGATGAAAGCTTCCGTCATTTTTTCCTTTTACAAAGCCTTTATTTTTCGCATAACAAATATATTTTTCTCCCCAGTGCCCTTTTGTATCACCAAAGCAATCCTTCTCAGCCCCCATTTCCGCTTTTGCGTTGGGAGTTGCCTCAGTAACAATTTTTAAAAACTCCGCCCGAGAAATATTTCCTTGGGGATGAAAAGAATTATCCGCATATCCTTTTACAACTCCATCTTTTTGTAATCGACCAATACTTTTTTCGTAAGGATCATTCGCAGTATCAATAAAAGATGACGACGGAAAATATTCCGCGTTATGATCCACCCACCGCTTTACTTCTGCGGGACTCGTGGTATCTAAATGGGAAATTCCGAGAGTTAACCATTTCCCGGGATTTTTCAGGTCTATCCGACAAATATTCAGTTTTTCCGTTTCATTTTTCCCTTTTCTGGCAATGGTAAACGAGGGAAGAGTAGTAGGAGAAACAAAAAACGGAGTTTTGTCATCCGCTTTGGCAGAAAGCCCCACCTCCAGCCGTGAGGGCTGAATCACAAAATGTGAAGAAGAGGAGTCAAAAAACCCTCCATCTCCCGCAAACGCGTAAAAAAGCCCTCCACCAAAGACAAAGAGAGCCAAAAACAAAAGTCCGAGTTTTTTCATAGAAAGAAAAAAAAAGATGTACACCTATATAGTCGTAACCAGGTTACACTTTTTATACATT
This sequence comes from Candidatus Peregrinibacteria bacterium, assembly GCA_037138215.1. Lineage (GTDB taxonomy): Bacteria > Patescibacteriota > Gracilibacteria > CAIRYL01 > CAIRYL01 > CAIRYL01. The sequence continues at coordinate 6,742 of JBAXIU010000036.1, forward strand.
TTTTGCTGGAAAATTATTTTTTCTCATTTCTTTCCAAAAACATTATCCGAATTTTTTCTTGACTCTTAAAATTTTTGATATATATTAACGCCTCTTTTTTTATGTCATTAGACAATAAACACTTTAGCCATCATACGGATTTTCAGGACCTTCCAGATAATAATATTCAAGTCATGTCGCAACACGAGTTCCAACAATTAGTAGCAGATTTTAAGGGCGACCCTGATGGGCTTGAGAATTTTTTGAGTGAATTGGATTTTTATCTTGCAGATCCCGCCCCTCTTTACGAAAAGTAAGACTGTACTCAAAAATCTTATGCTGGGCAGACTCTTAAAGAGTTCGCCCTTTTGTTTTTGGGTTTCTATCACGACACAGATTTATAGGATTCCAGCCGCAAAGAGGTCGGAGAATATTACCCTTTAAGAAAGAAGAATATGTTATTCCGTATTTTTTTGACCTTCTTTAATTGTCTCTAACAAAACCTTCCTCCAATCTTTTTTTGTGCAAATCCGAGAAATAGTAGTATTGGTAATATGCCCCAAAAGAATAGCATCAAAAATGTTTCTCTGCTGTACAAATTGAATTTTCTCTTCCCACCCTACACCAACAACAATTTGAGAAAGATGAGAGGCTTCAAACCCTGCATTTTTTAATCTCTGTAAGTTTTCTGCATCCCCCAAAAACTCGAGTTTTTTCTCCCAATTAGAATTTCTTATAATTTGAGAAAGATGATATCCATTAAATCCTGCATCTTTAAATGTCTTTAGTTTTTTTGCATCCTCAAAATAGGCAAGTTTTTTATCCCAATCTGCACCAACAACAATTTGAGAAAGATGATACCCATTAAATCCTGCATCTTTAAATGTCTTTAGTTTTTTTGCATCATCAAAATATGCAAGTTTTTTCTCCCAATCTGCACCAACAACAATTTGGGCAATGTGAAAAACATCAAATCCTGCATTTTTAAATATCTTTAGTTTTTTTGCATCCTCAAAATAGGCAAGTTTTTTCTCCCAATCTGCACCAACAACAATTTGGGCAATATGAGAAGCATCAAACCCTGCATCTTTAAATGTCTTTAGTTTTTTTGCATCCTCAAAATATGCAAGTTTTTTCTCCCAATCTGCACCAACAACAATTTGGGCAATATGATACCCATTAAATCCTGCATCTCTGAACTTTCCAAGCTTCGTTGCATCCTCAAAATATGCAAGTTTTTTCTCCCAATCTGAACCTCTGCTGAGTATTCTAAAAAGATGAGATCCATTAAATCTCATTATTTCATGATTATAAGTATTATGAAATATCCGTATCCGAAAGATTTTTTCATATCCTTCTGAAGTACTCAGAATATTCCGAATATATTTTTCTTCTCCAAAAATAACCAAATATTCATCAAAATATTTTTGCAAATGGGGTAAAACTCCTTTTTTTTGACACATATCCCTCGTTTCTGGCGATAAAGATTCCATAGCTTGAAGGCATCTATGGTCCATTCCATTTTTTTCTCTGTGCCCCACTTGGAGAGCAATTTCATCTCGAATAGAGGCAATATTTGTAGACAATTCTTTATCAACACAGTTTTGATCCTTGAGCTGTGCTACAAAAATACGCAAAATAGTATCTATTTTTTCGAGAGATATGGTCGTCATATTTCCCATTTTCGGATCGTATACTTCTAAAATAAGGGCAGAGATCATCTTTTGTGTTTCATAAGGAAGAACGAGAAAAAGAGGATGCGAAATTTTCATCTCTTCGTTCTTTATGGTGGTATTTTCTTTAATTATTTGGCGTAATTTACCAAGGGAATTCATAAATTATTTGATGTAAAAATATTTTTATTTCTTCCCATCATACAAAAATCTCTCCTCTTTTTCCACTAATATTTTAGAAATTTTCTGGATAATATGCATTTATAGGGCTCACTTTTTGTTAATCTATCTTTTTTCCACCCCCTTTTGGGGTTTACATGAGCTCTGTGGCAATCCCCCTACGAATTAAGCACCTCTTTTATAATCATCGCGGCTTTTGCGGTATCAGAAATACTGAGATTAGGAAGCGAAACCCGAATCATATTTTTGCGGTCTTTCTTTTTGCGATCTTCCTCGGAAAAAAACAAGTTTGCCGGCATTACCACCACACCGCGCTCGGCAATACGCTCCAACTTTTCTTCTATAGAACGGTGCGCATTGGTTGCATTTTCAATGGAGGAAAGATCAATCATTCCGTAGTACGAATTTCCTTTATGCGGTATTCCAAGGGTTTCATAAAACACCGTCACTTTTTGGCGAAGCATTTGCACATATTCTGCACGCTCGGCTTTTCCCAAAATAATATGGGAAAGTGCCATTCCTACGGATGGACCGGGGATGCCGGTAATATGCCGGAAAAGCCCAATGTTTTTCCCTCCTGGCGATTTGGCAAGAAAGAAAAGATTTCTAACGGTTTCGTATTCTTTCGGCAAAACATCTTTTAAAATTTCGTATGAAATATACTTGTTTGCCTCATCGGAAACATAAATATCCCCCACTCGCAACCCCGTTGCCCTTTCGATTTTAGAGAGAGAATCAATCCGAACCGTGCGTTTTTTGGCACTCGGGATCTGCACAATGCTCGCCTTGGGCGTATCAAAAAATGGAAAATATACTTCGTCCGTAATAATCAGCGCATTGTGCACCTCGCAAATATCCGCAATCGCCTGCAAAAAAGCCTCACTGCTAGGAAAACCGGTGGGATTATTAGGATCAATGAGTATAAACGCCTTGATGCGTTTTTTTGAATTTTTCAGCACTTCGGTATCTTCGGGCATTATGGAGCCATCTTCCGGATTTACGGAAAGAGACAAAACCTCAATTCCCCGCTCTTCAAAAATGGTATTATATGGAGAATACACGGGAGAAGTCATGGCGACCGTATCGCCTCTTTGTAAAAACCCAATGCCTTCTTCCCCCAAAGCCTGAAAAACGGCCCCAATACCGTGGGAAGCGCCCATAATTCCAATAAGCTCGTGGGCTTTTACCGAAACCCCCAAACTTTTAGAATATTCTTCTGCCATTGCCGCTTGCAATAACGGGTGCCCCGCCGGCTGAGGATAACGCCCTCCGGTAAGATTGGAATATTTAAAAAGTTCGTAATAAATCCCAAAACGGTCGATACCCAAATTTTGTGTGTCGCAAATTTCTTCTAAGCTGAGAATAAAAGTACTCCAGTCTTTCAACAATTCCCGTGCTTTTACAGGATGAAAATATTCGTGCGCCGTTTTTTCTACCACGGTTTCAATATCAGAGAGATCTGACGGTTTGCGCTGAAAAAAGAGGTTATCTTGAGAATGGTTATTAAAGGCAATATCTAGAAGATTAAGAAACGCAAAAAATTGCCGAGAACGCACATTAGGAGAAAATCCATACCCGGGTTCTCCCTGAGAAAGGTCTAAAATATGCGATTCCCCAACGGTTTTTTCCGCAATCGCCCGAAGTCCTCGAAATGCCAAAAACGGAAGCGTTGTATGGACATCAAAACAGTACTTCATGGGAAATGGAAAAAATTTGTGAAGATGGTATCGCAAAAAAAACAGGATGCAAAGGACCCACAATGTTCACGAAAACAGACGAATTACTTGGCAGCCTCATATCGTTGCAGACGATCTTGTATTTGGGTATGCGACAACCCCTTTCCCTGTAGATCAATATTTTGCAACTCTTTTACAATAGCAGTTCTCAGTTCTGGCTTATCCCCGGACATTACTTCTGCCAATTCGTCCCTTTCCCTTTCTTTTGTAGTGTAAAATTCATTCCCTTTCCCAAAAAAGACTTCTTTATTATTTTCTGCGATCTCTTTCATTTTTTTTGCGGTAATGGCAGGATCTTTTTCCCGTTCCAACCCATGTTGAGAAAGGTCACAAATGTATTTCCCGTTTTCTTCCTCGTTTATTGCTGCAATAGGCTTTTCGAGTTTTTGCACGGAAGGCTGTTCTTCTGCGGCATTTTCAGAGGTCTGCGGCAGAGAAGGTTTTTCGTATTGAGATTGAGAAGAATTCTCCGCGCTGTTTTGCTCTGGTTGGAATTTGGAAATATCAGTCCCATGAAAATTTTGATCTTGGGAAAGTGGATTTTTTGAAGGTTCAAATGCTCCCAACAATTCAGTATGAAAATCTGGAGTAACAGGCTTTTCTGATAATACAGAAGAAGGTATTTGAATATTGTTCTGGGGTTTAGGAGTTTCTTTTTTCTGCATTACTGGTATTTCTGCCGGAATATTTTTAATGGATTCTGTTGGTAATAATTCTGGTGCTGGTGATTCGGTATTTCCTCCAGATTTTTCTGTTGTCCTCCTATTTGAAAGGGCTAAGAGATACATAGTGTAGGCAAATTTCCCTTTTGGATTGTCTTTTACCAGCTCATCCAAATCTACCACTTCTTCCTTATCCTCTACTTTTTCGGTGCACAGACTAATATTTTTTGCCACTTCGCTCTGCAATCCCTGTATCTCTTGTTTCCTCTCAGCAGAAATATTTTTTAAATCTCCCAGTTCTTGGAGTTTTTTCTCCGCCTTTTGGTGCCCTTCTAATGATTCGTCCCAATCTGCATGGTGTACGAGATCGTCAATCTCTTGGCGAATGTTCGATATTTCCCCTTTCGCTTCCGTATTTTCTTGTGCAGTTTTGAGCGCTTCTTGCAGCTCTTTTTGGAGACCTATTTGATACTCTGCCGGAATATCTTTCCCAGAGGCATCGGTTAATAGTCGCTCAAAAATCGGAATGGAAGATTCCCAATCTTTCGATTCTTTCGTGCGCTCCAATTCTCCATGAACTTCTGCCACGCGCGTATTTTGGGCCATTTCTTGTGCCTTTTTGTTGAGGAGCTCGGAAAATTCAGGATTCCATCGGGCGTCACCCGCCAAACGGAGAAACACCTTTTGAAGGGTTTTCCAATGCGGCAAAGATTCCCGATACCCCATTTGCATAACCTGCGGAATGGATTTTTCTAATTCCTGCGCCTCCTTTTGTGTTTTTTCACGGCTCGTCGCGGTTCTTTCAATGTTTTCCACCACTTTTGAAATATTTTTCAGCGTCGTTTTGGGATCTACCTTACTCCCATCCCCCTTAAATGCCGCTTCCATTTGGGCATCAAACGCCTTTTTTTCTTTTTCGCTAAAAAGCGAAATATGGGTTTGAAAGGATGAAAACTCCGTGGCGACGGTTTCCTCAAAATTTTGGTACATATTCCCCAGTGCGGGAATAGCCTTTAATACCTCTTTCATATCGGACACTTTTTGCCCTCGTTCCCGTTTTTGGTCGGATTCGTTTTGGATTTTCTCGAGGGCTTTTTGAATTTGCTCCAGTTTTCCTTTTGGAAGTTTATAGGTTTTACAAAGGTCTATCGCTTCTTTTTCGAGCATTTTAACGGTTTCAAAATAAAACCCTTTCGTTTCTTTTAATGCGGCAATTTCTTTTCTTGCCGCTTGCAACCCTCCATCTCCTTTTAATGCGTTAATAGCTTTCCCTTCTGTTTCTGCCATTTTTTCCTCCCACCATTTTTTGTCATGAGGAGAAAGGGCGAGAATATGATTATTAATTTCCCCGTGCACCTGAGCCAGCTCATTCTCCACGAGTTCCTTTTCTTTGCCCGTTTTTTCATCCACCTCACCGGTGTTCTGAAATTTCTCATCCCCCCCTAATGTTTGTAAAATATCTTGCGTCTCTTGGAGCACTGGAGCTTCTGAAAATTTCAAGCCCTCGTTTAGGGCACAAAGGCGTTTTTCATGCCAAAAAGAAGGGGGCGCAAAGAGCATTGCAAATCTTTAAGAAAGAGAAAGAAAAATACAGGAATAACGGCTGTTTTTACAAGAGTATTCCACAAAAAATGACTCACCCACTTTTTTTAAATTTTTTTCTTGCATTCCTCTGGTGCATCTGGAATATTACTGTTGTAATTTTTTACTTCACTATGGATACCGGTGATATTGCATGGGTTTCGTGTTCGGCAGTATTGGTAATGATTATGACACCGGCGCTGGGATTTTTTTACGGAGGACTGGTGCGCCGGAAAAATTTGGTTTCTACTCTCGTTCAGTGCATTGCAATTTTCGCACTGGTAAGCGTTATTTGGGCGTTATGGGGATATAGTTTAGCATTTGGTCCCAGCATTGGAGGAATTATAGGAGATTTTTCCCATTTCGGACTTTCTGGCGTAGGGATAGAGCCTAACATAGCATACGCCGCTACCATTCCGGCTATTTTGTTTTTCTTTTTTCAGCTCAAATTTGCCGCTATTACGCCTGCACTTATTATTGGTGCTTTTGCCGAAAGAGTACGATTTAAAGCGATCCTTATTTTTATTATCTTATGGGTTACTCTGGTGTATTCCCCTGTTGCGCATTGGGTGTGGAACCCAGACGGATGGCTGAGAAAATTAGGAGCCATTGATTTTGCAGGAGGAACGGTTGTTCATATTGCGGCAGGGGTTTCTGCTTTGGCGGCCGCAATAGTAATCGGAAAAAGAAGAGGACCTCTCTCTGCCGCGGAATTAAAACCCAATAACATTCCCTATGTCATTCTTGGGGCATCTTTATTGTGGTTTGGATGGTTTGGATTTAACGCCGGAAGCGCATTATCTGCCAGCGGGCTCGCGGCCATTGCTCTGGTGGTCACCAATCTCGCAGCCGCATCTGGAGCCCTGAGCTGGATGGTGATGGACTGGATAAAAAAAGGAAAACCCTCTGCAGTAGGCATTGCCATTGGTGCCGTATGTGGGCTGGTGGCTATTACTCCTGCCAGTGGATTTGTAACCCCCGGAGCGGCTATTTTTATTGGGCTGGTTGCCGGGGTTCTCTCTCAATGGGCTATGAACTGGAGAGCAACCCGAACCACTCTGGATGATTCTTTGGATGTATTTGCCTGCCACGGAGTAAGTGGAATATGGGGAGCCCTGGCAACAGGAATTTTTGCAACCCTCAGCATTAACCCCGCAGGCGCAAATGGAGCCCTGTACGGAAACATTTCTCAGGTATTTGTCCAACTCTTAGCGGTAGTGGTAGTTTCCGTTTTTAGCTTTTTCGTGTCGTATCTCATCCTCAAAACAATGGGAATATTTATGAATATTCGGGTTTCCGAAGAAAACGAAGAAAAAGGACTCGACGAAAGTGAACACGGAGAACAGGCATATTTTTGACTTTTGGAAATTCGTCCGACACAATGAGAATACTTTTTTTTCATGAGCGAAATGCCAGAAACCCTTAAAAAAATATCCCTCGTTATTCTCCCATTTTTTGGGTTTCTCATTGGGCTTGCTGTAGCACAAACTCCAGAACCTTTGGAAAAAACGCCGCTCCCAACTATAAGTGCAGCGCAAACTCCCGCATCCTCTTCATCTCCAGCAGGATTAGGGGTTTGCATTCCTTCGTCGGACAATATTAATACCGATGTGTTTTTGGAAACACTCGCCACAATGCAGAAGGAATTTGTCGATCCTGAAAAAATAGACCCTAAAAAAATCTCAGAATATATGACTCGGGGGCTCGTTTCCAGCGTAGGAGACCCCTATACCGACTTTTTTACGGCAGAAGAAGCGGAAGATTTTACAAAAGATCTCAATGGTGATTTGGAAGGCATCGGAGCTGCACTCCATAAAAAAAATGGCGCCATAGAAGTAGAAGAAGTGTTACGAAAAACTCCTGCTGCAAAAATGGGACTCATGCCCAAAGACATTATTATCACGGTAGACGGGAAAGAAACAAAAGGTCTCTCTCTGCCAGAAGTAGTGGGAAAAATTCGGGGAAAAAAAGGGACCAGCGTGAAACTTTCCATCTATCGGGAAGGACGAGACAGCGCATTAGAACTCACTATCCCGCGGGATACCATCCATGTGGAGAGTGTAGAGTCCAAAATGCAAGACGGAGTGGCAATCCTCACTGTTTCACAGTTTGCGGTGGATACAACGGCACTTTTTCAAAAATACCTCCGAGAAGCCCTGTTAAAAGATCCCAAAGGAATTATTATTGATCTCCGGTACAACACCGGCGGATATTTAGACGGGGCGGTAGAAATGGCATCTTTTTTTCTCCCCAACCATGAAAAAGTGGTAACCGTGGGGTATCGCCATTCTGAGACTGGTGCAAAACAAGAAGAAGCGCACTTTACCAGTGATAAAAAAATGACCGATCTTCCGGTAGCAATCCTTATTAACGGAGGAACAGCATCTGCGGCAGAAATTTTTGCAGGAGCACTGAGGGACTACAAAAGGGCAACCATAGTGGGAGAAAAGAGCTTTGGTAAAGGAAGTGTGCAGAAATTTTTCTCCATTGGGAAAAATGGAGAAAAAATGAAAATGACCATTGCCAAATGGTTTACCCCCAACGGCGAAAATATTACCGAAAGTAAAATCGTTCCCAATATTGAGGTCATCAAAACTCCAGAAGATTTTGAAAAAAACCATGATCCTCAGATAGAGAAGGCGTTGGAGGTGATCAAGGGAAAATAAGTGTAAGGCGGAAGAAATTATTCACCATTATCCAGAATTTTTTCCATATTTTCTCCTACTTCTCCATAAATTTTCGCTAATATTTTAATAATTTCTGCAGCAAGGTCTTCTTGATCATCAGCTAATCTCACGAATTTTTTGGGATTTAGTAGTCTTAAAAATCTTTGAATATCTTCTAAATGTTGCAAAGATTGAAAATATTCTGCTTCTGTCTTATGAGTCTGATGATATAAATGATTTGTAATGCGCCCTGGATCTCCTAAGATAGAACGCAAGAGTGGATCCTCTCTTGTCCTCCCTACAATCTTAAAAAGTTCTATCAAAGCCTCTTTATTGGCATTGCGTTTCAACAACGCAGCCTCTAAAGAGTTAAATTTTTCCTCTGTATCAATGGGCCCTAAATTATACCTAAGTTTCAATTCGAAGTGCAACAGGGGAAACAATAGAGAGCGAACATAA
>JBAXIU010000037.1:0-15497 GCA_037138215.1 Candidatus Peregrinibacteria bacterium
ACTCCTCCTCATTTTAATTCACTCTGTTGCACTTCGAATTAAAATCTAGGTTTTGCTTTTAAAATTTATAATGCCAAAAGAAAAAGAACAAGAAAATACGGCTAATTTTGACGCATTCATTGGAAAATACCGATGCGAAAGTTCTCCAAATATTGCTCTGGATCACAATGAAATTTATGAGCTCGAAATAAAAAACTAATATATGCCCCATTCTTTTCTATTTCTCTTTCTTTCTGTTTTTGCAGGGAGTATGTACGCGCTGCAAAGTACGCTCCTGGCAAAATATTCACGCGCTCTAGATGGGCTTTCTGTGGCGGTGTATCGCAATGGATCCCTCATGATTACCATGTTGCCGCTTCTTTTTTTTGCTGGAGAGGAGGAAATACAAAAAGCTCTTCATTCTGGGGGTCCTATTGTATTGGCCGGGGCTTTTGGCGGAATAGGGCTGTCTTTGGGGATTTCTTCTCAACGGTATTTGCCGGTAGGCATTTCTTCGGCACTTACACAGGGTGGACCCCTTTTTCTCTTCCTCTGGGGATTTTTGTATTTTCATCACATCCCGTCTTTTGGGGAAATAGGATTTGTTATGGTGATTCTCTTGGGTGTTTTTTTTCTCATCAAACAACCCCATCATCTCCCGCATTTAGACGCCCGCACAGGACGAGGCATAGCGTTTATTCTCTGCTCTACTTTTTTGGGAAGCCTTTCCTTTTTTTGCGTTAATATTGCCGTAAAGGATATAAGCCCTTTTGCGGTAGGATATTTTTGGGAAGCCAGTGTGGGGTTTTTTGCTCTTCTGTTCGCTGTCTTAAGAACTCTTGTTCAAAAAATTCCCCTCAAAAAAATATCTCTTTCTCAATTAAAAAATATTGCCCTTTCTGCTAGTCCTACGGTTTTTGCCAGTGTTGCATTTCCGTATGCGATGAGTATTTGCACTGCAGGCATTGCCAGTACCGTTGTGAATGCTACGGGGGTTTTGGTGGTGACCACCTTGGGATTTTTTTGGTATGGGGAAAAATTGAAAAAAAACCAAATCATCGGAATGGTCATTATTGTGGCAGGTATGGCAGGAATGCGGATTTTAGGATAAATCTGCGCCTATTCGTCAATTTTTTTGCTTTTTTTTTCTGGGAAGGTACACTCTTTTGGAAAGTTTCTCCCCCAATATATGCCTGTTACTCCTCGCAAAAAAGCCATTGTTCTTGGGTCCGGTCCGTATTGTATTGGATCATCGGTAGAGTTTGACTGGGGATGCGTAAACGCTGTAAAAACCCTGGAAGAAAAAGGCTACGAAACGATTATGATTAACTATAATCCCGAAACGGTTTCTACCGATTATGATACCTGTGACAAGCTTTATTTTGACGAACTCTCATTAGAACGCGTTTTGGATATTTACGAAGCAGAAGATCCGGACGGAGTGGTGCTTTTTACGGGAGGTCAAATCCCCAATAATCTTGCGAAAAAATTAGGTGAAGCAGGAGTCCGAGTAATGGGAACCGATCCTAAAAATATCGACCGGGCGGAATCTCGCCATGTTTTTTCGGCGCTGCTGGATACTTTGGGCATAGACCAGCCAAAATGGATGGAATTTGCGCGGGTGGAAGATATTGAGGATTTCGCGACAAAAGTAGGGTATCCCGTTCTTGTTCGCCCTTCTTATGTTCTTTCGGGAGCAGCAATGGCGGTAGCACGAAGCCATGAAGAGCTGGAAAACTATCTTGGGAAAGCGGTGCAAATTTCTTCAGAAAATCCAGTGGTGGTTTCTAAATTTGAAGTTGGTGCTCGAGAAATTGAAATTGATGCGGTGGCAGGGGATGGAGAAGTTCTTATTTATGCCATTTCTGAGCATGTAGAAAATGCCGGTGTGCATTCGGGGGATGCAACGGTTGTTCTTCCTCCTCAAAAAACATATCTGGAGACCATTCGCCGCGTAAAAGATGTGGCAAAAACACTTGCCAAACAGCTGGAAATTACCGGGCCCTTTAATATGCAATTCCTCGCAAAAAATAATGATATTAAGGTCATAGAGCTCAATCTTCGGGCATCACGCAGTTTTCCCTTTGTTTCTAAGGTTACGGGGCATAACTTTATAGAAATCGCCATGAAGGCAGCGCTAGGGGATATTGAATCCAAAGAAGAGCGCCTGAAAAAATACCATACGCTCGATTTGGACTATGTGGCGGTAAAAGCGCCTCAGTTCTCTTTCTCTCGGCTACGAGGAGCTGATCCGGTACTTTCTGTGGAAATGTCTTCTACTGGAGAAGTGGCGTGTTTTGGGGAAAATCTTGAAGAAGCATTCTTAAAAGCCATGCTTTCTACGGGCTTCCGCATTCCCAAAAAGAAAATTTTTCTTTCCATTGGGCGAGTAGAAGACAAAGTGCTGTTTTTAGAATCTGCCCGAGCCCTTACAGAAATGGGATATTTTCTGGTTTCTACGGGCGGAACAGCTGATACGCTGGAAGAAAATGGGATTCCTACAGAACGATGCACAGAGGATGAAGTCTTGGGGAAAATTCAAGAGAGTGACCTCGTTATTAATGTTCCTCGGCATTTTGCGCATGAGGATCATACTTTTGGATATAAAATCCGAAGGGCTGCTATCGACGGAAATATCCCCCTCGTCACCAATCTCCAAATTGCAAAGTTGCTTGTGAAATCTCTGGAAAAGTTTAAATCTGGCAATGATCTCCCTCTTTCTTCTTGGAATGAATTTTTGGAGAGAAAATTTTAAAAAAAGTCTCCCCAACCGTAAAAAAAATGGTATGATAATTTTCGTATTCGGGAGTCGCCAAGTGGTAAGGCAACGGACTCTGACTCCGTCATTCGAAGGTTCGAATCCTTCCTCCCGAGCCAGTAAAACTACACCATAAAACTGGTTGCCCCCAACCACGCCAAATCAAAAATAGCCTTTTGGGTTCTAAAGAGCTCAGGGTTTTCAATGAGCACTCCAATAGGGCTTTGTTTTGAGAGATTCATAATGGCAATAGCGTCAGAAAAAATGGTGATTTCCGACTCAAACGAAAATTCGTCCGAAGAAATAAGAAAAATCTCCAATAATCGTTCGTTAAATTCTTTCGGAAAAAATTTCTTACGAAACTCTTCACTTTTAGAGCTTTTTTGCGAAATAAAGCGCGTTTTTGTATTATTGCTGATGCGTTTTTGAAAATGGTCTGCCAAAAAACTACTTCCCTCAAAAAAATCTTCCAAGCGCATAAAGTTTGCAAAACTCACCACTTCTGTGTTTTTTGCATCTCCCACAATTCCAAAAAGATTTTGAATCCCCTCTTTTCCTTCAAAAAATTGGACTTTCGGGCGGTCTGGTGTTTTTTGCGAAAGCGCTAAAAGAGATGGGAGGAGCTCTTCTACAATATTCATGCGTTCTTTCTCTTTATTTACTAATATTCGCGGGTTTTCTGCCGAAAAAGTGCGGACTCCATTTTTTTTAGATGCCCGTAAAATCCCTTTTTTTACGAGTTTTTCACTGTGGTGGTAACAATTTACCCGTCCTATATTCGTAAGCCGTGAAATGGTGGCAATGGGAAGATTGCCATACTCTAAACACGCCAGGTAAATTTTGGATTCTTCGGGGGTAAAGTCGAGGTGATGAAAAAGAGATTCGAGGTGGTCCATATTTAAGAGTTGTAAAAACTTTTCGACAGAATTTTATACCACAAAAATAGCACTGTAAAAACAAAAATACAATTTTTATCATGAGGTGATTTTTATTTTTTTAAAAGAGTGTTACAGTGATATCCAAACCTTTTTCTTTCTTTTTCCCCATGATGCAAACCTGCGCACTGACCGGAAAACCATTTGAGATTACCGCTGAAGATCTCGTATTTTATGAAAAAATGGGAGTTCTGCCTCCAACGCTTTGCCCGGAAGAAAGGGCAAGACGGCGCATGGCATGGTCAAACCAGAGAAACCTGTACCACAGAACCTGTGATGGAACAGGAAAAAAGATTATTAGTAATATTTCATCCGATAAGCCATTAAAAGTGTACGATGTAAATTTTTGGTATTCGGATAAATGGGATCAACTTGGCTCTGGCAGAGATTTTGACTTCTCTCGTCCTTTTTTTGAGCAATTCGGAGAACTCCTGTTGCAGGCACCTATTCCGAGCCTCTTTCGGTCTCCAGGATTTGATGAAAATAGTGAATATACCAATCATGCGGGGAAGAATAAAAATTGCTATCTCATTTTTGACTCTGACCAGTGCCATGATGTTTACTATTCTCAATCGGTGAATGCGTGCCGAGATATTTCTGATTGTTTTCGAGCGGGGAATTGTGAACTTTCATACCAACTTATTGATTGTATGAAATGTTATGGTTCCGCATTCCTTCAAGACTGTGACAACTGTTCGGAATCTTTTTTCCTCAAAAATTGCATTGGATGCCAAAATTGTTTTGGATGCATAAATCTGAGGAATAAAAAGTACTACTTTTTTAATAAACCCCTTTCTAAAGAAGTATACGAGAAAACGCTTCGAGAGCTGGGCAAAGAGCAATTTTCAAAACTCTCTCATATTCAAAATCATTTTTTTGATTGGGCAAAACAGTTTCCTCAAAAATTTATGATGGGAGTCAACAATGAAGATGTTATTGGGAACTATCTCTCTCATTGCAAAAATGCAGAATATTGCTTTGATTCACGGAACTTATGGGATTGCAAATACATTCAACAAGGATTTGAAGATGCAAAAAATTGTATGGATTGTAGCGAAGTAGGAGATGGTGCAGAGCTTTTGTATGAATGCAATGGCGTAGGATATGGTGCACAAAATAATTGCTTCGTTTCTAATGCTCTGAGTAAGGTAAATAATTCCACCTATTCATTTCATATTCCATTTTCTTCGGATCTTTTTGGTTGTGTTGGTCTTCATCATCAGCAGTATTGTATTTTGAACAAGAGATATTCCAAAGACGAGTATTTTGCGCTGAAAACAAAGATTATTGAGCATATGAAGAAAGCCGGAGAGTGGGGAGAATTTTTCCCCATTTCCCTTTCTCCTTTTGGGTACAACGAAACGGTTGCGCAGGATTATTTTCCAATGACGAAAGAGGAAATAATGAAACGAGGGTGGAAAGGGAAAGACGAAGAAGAAAGCGCAAAATATGAGGGTCCAAAGGTTCAAATCCCGAGTACCATAGGCGAAACCCAGGATAGTATTTGCGACCAAATTTTAGAGTGTGAGCAGTGTGCTAAAAATTATCGAATTGCAAAACCAGAACTGAAGTTCTATCGAAAAATGAATTTGCCCGTTCCTCATTCGTGTCCCAAGTGTCGGCATCTTGCCCGCATGAAGCTGAGAAATCCGCGGAAGCTGTACCATCGAAACTGCGGAAACTGTGGTACTGGGATAGAAACTACATACGCCCCCGAGCGTCCAGAAAAGGTGTTGTGCGAAAAGTGTTATGAACAAGCTCTTATTTAATTTCTCTTTTTTAATATGATGCAAACCTGTGCACTGACCGGAAAACCATTTGAAATCACTCCAGAAGACCTCGTATTTTACCAAAAAATGGGAGTTCCGCCTCCTACGCTGTGCCCGGAAGAACGACAACGGCGACGCATTGCGTTTCGAAATTTTCGAAGTTTGTACCATCGTGAATGCGATGGAACAGGCAAAAAAATCATTTCCATGTATTCATCCGACAAACTTTTTCCAGTTTTTGAAAGTGACTACTGGTGGAGTGATCAATGGAATGCATTTGATTATGGGCAAAATTTTGACTTTTCAAAGTCATTTTTTGATAACTACCAGCTCCTTTCCAATAGAGTTCCCCGTACAGTTATTATTAATAATAACTCTGCAAACTCAAACTACTGCAATTTGGCATGGCTTTCTAAAAATTGTTACCTCGTATTTGGATGCGTCCGAAGCCAAGATTGTTTATATGGTCATATTGTATGGGATTGTAAGAACTGCGTTGACGGGTTGTATTTGTTTCGGTGTGAATGGTGCTCGCACTCTACTGATCTCGTGGATTGTTACGATGTCCATTTTTCCACGGAATGTTCAAATTGCTCAGAAAGCTCTTTTCTCCACGACTGCCGTGGATGTCAGCATTGTTTCGCCTCCACCAATCTTCGGAATAAACAATACTATTTTCTCAATAAAAAATGCACTAAAGAGGAATATGCCGAAAATATCAAAAAATATTTTTCTCCCACTTATACCAATATTCAGAATGGAGAAAAATGGTTTGAGAAAGAGAAAAGGGAGAAGTGTGTGTTCCCTGAAAGTTTTTCTCTCAAGAGTGAAAATTGCATGGGGAATCATATCTATGAAAGCAAAAATGTGATGAAGAGTTTTGACGCTAAAAAATGTGAAGACTCCAAATTTTTATTTACTGCGTACGAAGAAAAAAATTGCTACGATATCTCGTTTACTGCTGGAAATTGTGATTTTTGTCTCGATTCTCTTACGCTTTTTGACGGGACCAACGAAGTCATGTTTTCTCACTTTCTCAATGGAACCAGTAATTCAGCGTACTCTGAATTTTGTTTTTCCTCCTCTCACCTATTGGGCTGTATTGGGCTTCGCAATGCACACTACTGTATTCTTAATAAACAATATTCTAAAGAAGAATACTTTGCTGTGAAGGACAAGATTATTGAGTATATGAAAAAAACAGGAGAATGGGGAGAATTTTTTCCCATTTCTCTTTCTCCGTTTGGATACAACGAAACCGTGGCTCAAGAGTATTTTCCACTCACCAAAGAAGAAACAATAAAACGGGGTTGGAAATGGAAAGATGAGGAATCTCCCGCGCAGTATTCTGGGGAAAAAGTCGTCATCCCCGATGCGATTACCGATGTTTCTGAGGATATTGTAAATCACATTTTAACTTGCGAAGGGTGTTCTAAAAACTATCGGCTCGTAAAGCCTGAGCTAGGATTTTACCGAAAAATGAATCTTCCCGTCCCCAGGAAATGCCCAAACTGCCGGCATGCAGAGCGCATGAAGCTCAGGAATCCTCGAAAACTTTTTGATCGTCAGTGTCAGGAATGCAAAAAGCCCATAGAAACCACATACGCCCCCGAGCGCCCTGAAAAGGTGTTGTGTGAGAAATGCTATGAACAGGCTCTTGTTTAATTTCTTTTTTTAATATGATGCAAACCTGCGCACTTACCGGAAAACCATTTGAGATTACCGCTGAAGATCTCGCTTTTTACCAAAAAATAGGTGTTCCGCCTCCAACGCTTTGCCCTGAAGAAAGGATACGAAGAAGGATGGCATTCCGAAATGAATTGCATCTCTATCACAGAAAATGTGATTTTACAGGGAAACAAATCATTTCTATTTATTCCCCTGATAAGCCATTTCCAGTATATAACCAGCATTCATGGTGGTCGGAAAACTGGGATGCACGAGATTACGGACGAGATTTTGATTTTTCTCGGCCTTTTTTTGAACAATTTTCAGAGCTTCAAAAGGTTGTTCCTCGGTGTAGTGTTATTATTCAAAACTGCGAGAACTCCGATTATACCAATTACTCTGCCAGTAATAAGGATTGTTACCTCTGCACTTCTTCTCATAATTGTGAAAGCACCTACTATTCATATCGATGCCATGCATTAAAAGATTCATCAGATTGCATGAATGTGAACAATGGAACTCTCTGTTACGAAAGTATTGATTCCGAAAACTGTTATGAATTGGGGTACTCCCAAATGTGTTATCACTGCTCAGAAAGTCTTTTTTTATTTGATTGTCGAAATTGTAATCATTGCCTTTTTTCCGTTGGGCTTCGCAATAAAAAGTATTATATCCTCAACAAAAAACACTCTCCAGAGGAATACGCGCAAAAGAAAAAGGAGCTGCTCGATAATTTCGCTCATTTTCTTCCCCATCTCAAAAAACATTACCACGCTATTCTTTTACAATTTTCGCGACGCGCCCTCAGCAATATTCAGTCCGAAAATTCTTCCGGGGATTTTTTATTTCAGTGCAATGGAGTGCAGGAATCTTTTTTTCTGCAACAGGGAGAAAATTCCAAATATGTCACCGAAGGGCGAGGGGTAAAAGATTCTTATGACCTCCTGAATCCGGATAATACAGAGTTGTGTTATGAAAACTCTTCCAGTATTCAAAATTATGAAGTGTTGTTTTCTTACCATATTGGATGGAGTTCATTTTTAGAATACTGTGATTTTTGCATGAATTCTCAGTCTTGTTTCGGGTGTATTTCTCTCAATAAACAAAAATATTGCATTCTGAATAAGCAGTATTCCAAAGAGGATTATTTCGCACTACGGGCAAAGATTATTGAGCATATGAAGAAAGCCGGAGAGTGGGGAGAATTTTTCCCCATTTCCCTTTCTCCTTTTGGGTACAACGAAACGGTTGCGCAGGATTATTTTCCAATGACGAAAGAGGAAATAATGAAACGAGGGTGGAAAGGGAAAGACGAAGAAGAAAGCGCAAAATATGAGGGTCCAAAGGTTCAAATCCCGAGTACCATAGGCGAAACCCAGGATAGTATTTGCGACCAAATTTTAGAGTGTGAGCAGTGTGCTAAAAATTATCGAATTGCAAAACCAGAACTGAAGTTCTATCGAAAAATGAATTTGCCCGTTCCTCATTCGTGTCCCAAGTGTCGACATCTTGCCCGCATGAAGCTGAGAAATCCGCGGAAGCTGTACCATCGAAACTGTGGAAATTGTGGCACTGGGATAGAAACTACATACGCCCCCGAGCGCCCCGAAAAGGTTTTGTGTGAAAAGTGTTATGAACAGGCTCTCGTTTAGTAAATATCCCCTCGAGTATCCATATCTAAAATATCTCCAAAATCTTCTTTTTTCTCGAACACAATACGAAATTTTCCCACCCTACACCGATACCGATTCTCAAATCCTTTCATTTTTTTAATGTCCAAATGATCCAATCGAAGCTTCAAAATATCACCAACGACTTGCTCCATTTGGGAATAGAGATTTTTTGGAAGCCTTTGCATATATTTTTCGTATCGCTTAGGCATTTGTTCTTAAATAACGCATAAAATACTCCATTCCCTCTTTCCCAAGCCCCTTTTTAAAATGAATTCCCGAAACTTTTTCTCCGTCTTCTATGCTCTCATACAGCTCCACATTTTCATCCTTCAATCCTTCGGGCGTATCATCCTCTGGCGTCAGGATATATGAATCTTTCTGCTTCCGAATCCGCAATCTCTTGGCATTTTTCCAAGGCGTAGGAACCTCAATTTTTCCGTCAATAATGTCAATAATCATGTTCATAAAAAAGTAAAAATCCCCTCCATTTTACCCCTTTTTCCCCATGATGCAAACCTGCGCACTGACCGGAAAACCATTTGAAATCACCCCAGAAGACCTCGCATTTTATGAAAAAATGGGTGTGCCTCCTCCTACGCTGTGCCCGGAAGAACGGCAGAGAAGACGCCTGGCGTTCCGAAACGAAAGAAAATTGCACCATCGGGAATGTAGTGCAACGGGGAAAAAAATCATTTCCATTTATTCGGCAGACC
Source organism: Candidatus Peregrinibacteria bacterium (assembly GCA_037138215.1). Classification (GTDB taxonomy): domain Bacteria; phylum Patescibacteriota; class Gracilibacteria; order CAIRYL01; family CAIRYL01; genus CAIRYL01. The sequence continues at coordinate 9,496 of JBAXIU010000037.1, forward strand.
AGCCTTTTCCCGTGTATGAAAATTCTGCCTGGTGGGCGGATAATTGGGATGCCCGAGACTATGGACGAGATTTTGATTTTGGAAAACGATTTTTTGTTCAGTTCCAAGAACTCCTTTCTGTTGTTCCCAAAATGGCTCGTATTCAGCAAGGGGAAAACGAAAACTCTACCTACTGCAACACCGCCTCGTGGAATAAAAACAGTTACCTGCTTTCTACCGCAAACGGAAACGAAGACTGTTGTTATGGTGCGGATGTAAACCAGTGCAAAAGTAGCGTCGATAATTTTATGCTCGTGGGCTCGGAACTGTGTTATGAAGTGGTAAATGGTGCAAAACTGTATAACTGTTATTTTTGTGAAGACTGTGAAAATTCCTCTGACCTTTGGTTCTGTAAAAATTGCATTGGGTGCCATAACTGTTTTGGCTGCGTAAACCTGAGAAACAAGAAATATCACTTTTTCAACACTCCCTGTACAAAAGAAGAATATATTCAAAAAATAAAGAATTTAGGGATTTCGGACTGCCAAAAATTAGAACATATCCGCAAAAATTTCTTTTCGGAATGGCTTCACAAATTCCCCGTAAAATATGCGCATACCTTGCAGAGTGAAAACAGTACAGGAGATTACCTCTATTTCTCTAAAAATGCGCAGGAATGCTTTGATACAAATTATTGCGAAGATATTAAATTTTGCAACTCGGTTACAAACATTAAAACGGCGTACGATGTGAGTTATTACGGCGCACGAGAAACCAATGAATTGTTGTATGAATGCGAGGGGGTAGGACACGGAGTTTTTGATGTGAAATTTTCAAAACTCGTATGGGGAGGATCGGCACATATCGAATACTGTTATGAGTGTTTCCATTGCCAGCACTGTTTTGGATGTACAGGGCTTAAAAATTCTGAATATTGCATTCTTAACAAGCAATATTCAAAAGAGGAATATTTTGAGATGAAGGGGAAGATTATTGAGCACATGGGTAGAGACGCGATTAATCGCGTCTCTACGAAAGGGGCAGAATGGGGCGAATTTTTTCCCATTTGGCTTTCGCCATTTGGGTATAACGAAACGGTAGCACAAGAATATTTTCCCATGACGAAAGAAGAAATTGTGGAACGAAATGCAAAATTTGTAGAGGCGTTGCATGCAACGCCTCTACAAAAATGGAAATGGAAAGATGAGATCCTCTCTGCAACATACGATGGTCCCCAAATAAAAATCCCCAGTACGATATCCGAAACGCCCGATTCCATCTGTGATCAAATATTAGAATGCGAGCAGTGTGCTAAAAATTATCGAATTGTAAAACCAGAACTCAAATTTTATCGAAGTATGAATCTCCCCATTCCTCATAAATGCCCAAACTGTCGGCATTTAAACCGTATGAGGCTCCGAAATCCCCGAAAACTTTGGACGCGAAAATGCGATAATCCAAATTGTAAAAACGCATTGCAATGTGCTTCTCCCTACGCTCCAGATCGCCCAGAAAAAGTTTTGTGTGAAGAATGTTATCTCGATATGGTAGAATGAGGCTATGATACCCATTCCAAAGCGTTTTTCGGCTTCCCATAAAGGACAAAACGGGACGGTTTTGGTGGTGGGGGGAAACGAAATATTTCATGGTGCCCCTCTTTTAGCGGCAAAAGGCGCCGAAAAATCCGGTGCAGATCTTATTTTTCTTTGTCTTCCTGCGTGCCATGCGGTGCCTGCTCGGGTTGCCAGCCTTAATTTTATTGTTACCCCGTTTACAGGAGGCCATCTTGAGGAAGAAGATTTTCCCCTCATTCTTTCTCGGGCAGAAAAAGCAGATGTGGTGTTGATGGGGAATGGGTTAGGCGTTGGAGGGGCTCAATGTGTTGAGGCTCTCCTGAAAAGCATTGTTCGCCATTTTTCTCACCTTCCCCTTGTTTTGGATGCCGATGCGTTGATTCCCGAGATTCTCTCTCTTTTCGTATTTTCACCCGACACCTCCGACCGCTCTCCTTCGGGTATTTCCCACCCCCCTACCCCCCTTACAAGGGGGGCAAAAAGAGGGTCTCAAATCGTTCTTACTCCGCATTCCGGAGAATACACACGGCTTTTTGGACAAACACCTACGGTGGAACACCTGAAAAAAATGGCAAAACAGCATCAGTGTGTTATTCTTTTGAAGGGAGAAATAGACAACATAGCCGGCCCAAACGGAGAATTTTTTGAAAATACCACCGGTAGCTCCCTCATGACTGTTGGGGGAACAGGTGACTCTCTTGCTGGAATTTTAGCGGGATATATTGCCCAAGGCATGACACCGTTTGACGCAGCGGTTTCGAGTGCATTTTCTTGGGGAAAATGCGGAGAAGAATTGGAAAAAACGCAGTCTTCTGCGAGTGCCATGGAAATGTTGGAAGTATTTCCCAAAATACAAAAGCTCTTTTTTACCCCTTCTGTATGACTATTTACCTCGGTGGAGACCATGCTAGTCCAGCCCTTAAAACAGTGCTCATCTCATTTCTCCATGAAAAAGGAGTAGAAACGGTGGATTGCGGAACAAATAGCGACGAGAGCGTGGATTATCCGGATTTTGCAGAAAAAGTAGGAGAAGCGGTGGTGAATAATCCGGGGAGCATGGGGATTGTCATCTGTGGTACGGGCATTGGAATTTCTATTGCTGCCAATAAAATCCACGGTATTCGGTGTGCCAATTGCACCAGCGTCCTCATGGCAGAAATGGCAAGAAAGCATAATGATGCCAATATCCTTGCTCTGGGAGCTCGCCTTTTAACAGGAGAAGAAGCAAAAAATATGGTGGAAGTATTTTTGGAAACGGCATTTGAAGGGGGGCGACACGCGCGGAGAATTGAAAAAATTACTCATCTGGAACAATGAAAAATTCCAATCTTTCCGATCGGCTTTCTTGGGTGGGCATGGTTGTGGTGCTCGTAGCGTATGTGCTGAGTTCTTTGGGATATTTAGCACTCGATAATTTGTATTACCCTCTTCTCAATCTGGTGGGGGCTATACTGTTGGGCGTCAATGTGTATCTCAAAAAAGCGTATGCGACCGTAGTTCTTGAAGTAGTATGGGGAAGTGTAGCTCTTTTTACCCTGGGCAAAATTTTTTTTGGGGGGTAAAAACGCCTGTTAAAAAATCTACTGTTTTCCTCACCAGAAGAGGATAATAGGGCTTGGAATTTTTCATTCTTGCTATGTTTTGGCGCTTGTTTTCTTTTGTAATCCTCTCTGCTTTTATTTCTTTCCCGGTATTGGCGAATAGTGCCATATTTCCGTTTTTTTTCGATGTTCCCAGTGGTCATAAAAACTTTTCTGCCATTGCAACGCTCAAAAGTGAAGGAATTATTAATGGCTATCAAGATGGTTCGTTTCATCCTGACCAACTTGTTTCTCGTGCCGAAGCGCTGAAAATTCTTTTTGCGGGGTCTCAAGTCCCGGTTCCCAAAAGTATTGAAACGCGTCCATTTCCAGATGTTTCGGTACACGATTGGTTTGCGGTATATACAGAAGAGGGCAAAAAACGAGAAATTATAAAGGGAAGAGGGAGTGGAAATTTTGAGCCAACCGCAACTATTAATCGTGCAGAAGCCTTAAAAATGCTCATTCTTGTAAATGCGGTTTCTTTAAGTCCTGTTTTAAAAGCCCCATACAAAGATGTTCCGGTGGATGCCTGGTTTGCCCCCTATTTTGAAGATGCGAAACAGAGGGGAATTTTTGATGCTGGGGAAAATGATGCGGTAGATCCGTCTCAAAATATAACCCGTGGAGAGTTGGCAGAGCTCATATACCGTTACCGTCGGAATGAAGAACGAAAGAGTACTGATCTGGTAGGCATGACGAGCTGGTATGGAGGACAGGTGGATGGTGATCCTCAGTACATTGCCGCTCACCGAACGCGGGAAATAGGGAGTAAAATAAAAGTGACGGATTACGCAACAGGAAAAAGCGTCGTGCTAAAAATTACCGGAAGAGGTCCATTTCTTCCCGGGCGCATTTTGGATATTTCCAAAGCCGCATTCTCAGAAATTTCTGATCTTGGGAAAGGCGTAACACTGGTGGAAATAGAGGATGTGCCCTCTACTATGCCCGAGGGACCTTGGGTGCCATCAAAAGTACCACCCGCAAAAAAAATCCAATCCAAAACGGCATGGGACAATATTACCCTCGATAATGATTTTATAACGACTGTGAGAAAAGGCGAGACGAAAGTATTTACGGGACGGGCTTCTGGGACCTTAGTAAAAGCATTTTTTATCGATCCTGTCGATGGTCAAGACCGCTCTTTTACTGCGCCTATTGAAAAGGGTGTATTTGTTCTCCCTGTCTTTTTTGAAAATCCAGGAACTGTAAATTTGGGCATAATGGTTGGCGAATCAGGGAGTGCCATTGCGTATCCCATAACGGTGACCGATGATTATCAAGTGACATCCGAAACGGAAAATCGTAATCCTGCGCCTCAAAATCTCCGAATGAATTTTGATCGAGGGTCTGTTCTTTTGCAGTGGGATGATAGTGTGAATACCGTTTTTCATATTCAAATTCGCCAGAAATCCCGTATTAAAAACCTTTTTGTGAGTGGTTCAAAAGACTTGCGTATTCCTCGGAAAGCATTAGAAGGATTCGAGCCAGGAATGGTTCTCATCGCTGTCTCGGGTGCATATTCGGAAAATTCTTCTTCTCTTCACTTGCAAACCCGTTGGAGTGGGAAATCGCTCCTCTTTATCCCTGTTATTCCCCATTTTTCAGAGGATACGGATTCATCGGTCTCTTTTAGTACCTTTCCGTATACTTTTGTAGCCGGAAAAAATATTGTTTTTGCAGGAACCAGTGAAACACCGCTCTCTCCTCATGCAATGGTTATTGATCCGAACGGAACTCTGGAGGAAATTCCTCTGACGATGAGCGGAAAAAACTTTTCCCTTTCTTTTTCTCCGCGCGGAATAGGAACCCATGTCGTAGAAATTTCTGGAGCAGATGGGATAGAATTAGTGACTCAAGAAGTGGTTCCAGAAGGCTTTTTTCCTATTCTTCCCAACAAGGAAGATTTGGTTTTTCCAATCCCCAAAAGTTTTGAAAAAGAAGCAGAGCGTAAGCAGGGATTCGATCTCGTGAACGCATTTCGTACTGCCAATGGAATTTCTGCGCTTACGAGGGATGCTCATTTAGATGAGCTGGCACAATTTCGGGCCGATGACATGGTAAAACGCCATTATTTCTCACACACTTCTCCTGATGGAAAAACCGCAGATGATATTCGTCTCAGCTTTGCCATTAAAACCCCTATTTCAGAAAATATTTCCACGAGCCCTAGTATTGCTGCGTCATCTTTTGGTCTCGAAGCCTCTGCATCTCACAGAAGTGCTCTTTTGGATACTCAGAATACCCAGGTGGGAATTGGAATTGCTATTCTTCCCAACACCAAGGAAAGAGTGGTGGTACAAATTTTTTCTGGAGAAAATCTTTCTGATGCGGATATTTCTGGTATTCGGAAAAATATTTTAGAAATTTTGGCAGAGAGGCGTAATGGGAACGCTCTTTTGTCCAATATTGAGCTAGAGGGAATTGGAAACGAGTGGAGTACTGTTATGGCGAAAAAAGGGGAGCACGATTTTTCCTTTTCCTCTGGGGAAAATATTCAAGACCTCCTCAAAAAAGGGGGTGTTGTTGATGATGGTTTTTATTTTGTGGGCGCCTTTCTCCGCAAATCCGACCTCCTCGATTTTCTCAAAAATGATACCGCTACTGTTCCATCTTTGCTTAAATCGTCCCTTCATGAAGTCGGAATTGGGATTACTATTAGTCCTGAAGGAGTCCTGTTTTTAACACTCATTGGAACGGAATAGTGAGTTCTTATTCTGAGAATAAAAAACAAGAACGATAGTTTTTTATTCCCTTTTTTTATGGGTGAAAAAACTTGCAATTTTGAAAAAACAAGAGAGAATGCGCGCGCATTTTTTTTCCTAAGTTTCAATTCGAAGTGCAACAGGGGAAACAATAGAGAGCGAAC
>JBAXIU010000038.1:0-15371 GCA_037138215.1 Candidatus Peregrinibacteria bacterium
ACTCCTCCTCATTTTAATTCACTCTGTTGCACTTCGAATTAAAATCTAGGAAAACGAGCAATATGTGAAAAAAAGAACTCCAAAACGAATGAGGAGAAGAGGATAAAACAGAATTTTGTGGTGGAGGTGCAAGAATATGGAAAGATGTTAAAACACCATCTCGTGTGACGATAAAAGAGAGATGTGTTCCAGGAAGAAAAACAGTTTCTCCGGTAGCAATGGTAAAAGTCCTCACTTCCTCGTTTTTAATAATGGTAAGAGTATTTCCTTGCTGAGAAACCACAAATCCGTCCGTCCAAAGATCCGAAAAAATGGGCAAAACCGGCGGAAGAATAGGCAAACGGGCAACACTTTTTTTTGATCGGGATGAATGTGTTTTATGCTTTTTTATTTTTGGGGGTTCTCGGGAAAGAAGTTTTCCAAAGAGACCATATACATCATTTGCTTTTGCATTTTTCCAAAAAGTTTTTCCCCGAGTATGCCCGGCAGCATCTCTTAGAACCAAGAGTCCATCGGTATTTTTAAGAGAGGAAATCCACGGCGCATGAAAACGGATTTCTTCTTGTCCTTCAAAAACCGTAACGGGAAGTTTTTTGGTACTCTTTCCATTAAAAATACTCCAACCCTTCATCACACCCGACTGGTTCCTTTTATTTTTTATGACGACATATTCATACCCGGTGTCTTTCCCTGTAGGATTGGGAACAACGGAAGAGAAGCGAAAAGAAGAAATTTCTGATAACGCGAGAGCTTTGACTTCCACCTTCTTCTTTTTTTCCTTTTTGACAGACGCATTTTTTTTTGCGGTCGTTTTTCTCTCAACAAGAGGAAGCGCGTGCACTATTGAAAGAGGAGAATCGTCACTCCACGCAAAATCTTCCGCACTGTTTGTATCTTTTAAAGCAGTGCGGGAAAGAGAAAACCCGGAATTTTCTACAGAAAAATGAGGAATGCAAAAATCGAGAGAAGGACTATTCCATCCTTCTTTTTGGTATTCATCTTTGAGGAGAGAACCTACACTTTCTCCTTTTATATCCATATTCGCACAAAGAAAATCTTCCCGCGTGCCGTACGCATCGCGTAAAGAGAGGATCATATTTTCAGCTTTTATTGTTTTTTGGGGAAGCGAAATCAATATTTCCTCACTGGGGAGGAGAGGCGTAGGATTTTCAAACGAAAAAACTTTCTTTCCTGCAGAAATAAGGGAAAAAAGATGGAGATCCACCGATTTTTCTCCCGTATTTTGAAGACCGATACTGATGTGTTTTTTTTCTGAAAAAATTTTTGAGAAGACAACCGTAGCAGACAACGCCGTTTGAGGTGGCGTTTTTTCCGGACTTTCAAAAGCATTTGCAGGAGAAAGATAAAAATCATCTCCAGTATTCGTATCTTCTCCATTTTTTCTCAAGAGAACATCCCCTTTTTGTAAAAATTCACTATCCGCACAGGCATATTCGGTGGGAATCCCTTTTATGGCGCCTTTATGGATGAGAAATGCTATTTCTCTCGCCTCTCCTCCACTAAGAGTTCCACTTCTATCGGCATAACACACCGCATCCAAAACCGTATATTCGTAGTCTAACAGCACAATAGTCTCATCCGTTTTCGTGAGTCCTTTTTCAGGAATTGAAAATTGCCAACCCCATATTGCCTTTTGTACCCGTTTCTCTTTTCCCTCTCCTACAAAACGAAAGAGCAGAATATCACCCGTTTTGGCATAAGTTCCAGCAGGAATACGGAATCGTTCTTCATCGTCAGATAAACGGATTCCTTCTAAATCTGTATCACAATCAACACACAAAACCTCTACAAAATCTGCATCCATATCATCGGGAGCAATTTTGGTAATTTGAAGGGTTATGGATTTTTTCCGAGGATTTTGAAGACTTAAAAACGGTTCATCCGTAAAAAGCGCGGAACTTTTTCCACTGCTTCCGCCTCCTCCACCTCCTCCGGAAGTGGGAACAGAAGGAGGTGTAAAAATATTTTTTTGTGCCGGAGTCGGTGTCATTGTTTTTTGTATTCCCTCTGCAAAAAATGCGACTGACTCTCCTTCTAAAATTCCACCGGAAAACGAAAGAGTACTTTTTACCGTTTCTTGAGGATCAAGAAGAGAAATACTCTCTGCATCATTATTGAGGGTAATGCCCGTTTCTGATTTCCAAAAGATTCGATATTCGTCCGCCAATAAAACCGTTCCCTCATGAAAAGAAAAGAGTTTCCCAGAAGCATCTTTTAAACGCCATTGTGAAATATTAACGGTTTCCAAAGCCGTATTATGGAGTTCTATCCACTCTCCTCCTGCGTCACTTCCCTGCGGATTTGGTAAAAATTCGGAAATAAGAATACGGGAAGAATACAGTATTTCTGCAGAAGGAGGATTCAATGCGGGAGCTGGTGTAGGTGTAGGGTTGGGAGTAGGAGTAGATGTCGAAACTGGAGAAAGAGTCGGTGTCGAAGAAGATGAAACAGGATCCCCCCAGAAAAAACTTCCGTTGGATTGTCGCAGGTACACTTTTCCCACTTCTTTTGGAGGAACATCCACTCTGTCCATTAAAATCCCTTTCCAATACACCCGAACCGTATCTCCCGTATCATTTATTTTTTGAGAAAAAGAAAGGGTAATGGTGGAATGGCTTTTAAGAGTCGTTTCTGGGGTATAATTTTGCGCCGGATATATTTTTTCCGTTGTGCCAGAAATTTCGGAAAAAGTAATTTCCGAAACCGGAACATCACTGGTTCCCATATTTTCCAGGGTGATGTACTCGGCAACGGGATCTATGGCAGTGATACGCAAAATAGTTTCCGTCGCTAAAACAGGCGGAGGTTGCGGGATTGGAGTTGCGGTTTCTGCGGGGGTTTGAGTGGGTTCAGGAGTCGCAATTGGTTCTGGAGGAAGAGGCGTTACACTGGGCAAAAGCGTTGGCAGAGGTTTTTCCGTAGGAATTGAAGAGGAACTGGGAGGAGGAGTGGGGAGTATTTCCTCCGAAGGACTCGGGCTCCGAATGGGAGTGGGATCTGGACTGGGAGTAGAAACAGCGGTTGGTTCTGGTGAAGATTCTGGAATGGGAGTAGCGGTTACTACTGGGTTTGGTGTCGAGGTGAAATTTGGTGTCGGTGTTGCATCTGGACTTGGTTCTGGAGTAGGAATTGGTGTTGCTTCTACCGGCAGAGGATTTTCACTGACGGTTGGAGAAGCAATAGTATTCGGAACGGGGGTTGATACATCAATGGGAGTAGGAGTAGGGCTAGGATCTGGGCTGGGGGTTGGAATTATCGTTGGTTCCGGGGTGGGAGTAGGAACGGGGAAAATTTCCCATGCAAAAGTTCCATCACTCTGCTTCAGATAGACTTTTCCTGCTTCTTTTTTGGGAATATCCACCCTCTCTATTAAAACTCCTTTCCAATAAATACGAACAGTATCACCCGTATCGTTTATTTTTTGAGAAAAAGAAAGGGTTATGCTGGAATGGCTTTTGAGAATCGTATCACTGGTATAATTTTGCGCCGGATATATTTTTTCCGTTGTCCCAGAAATTTCAGAAAAAGTAATTTCCGATACCGGAATATCACTGGGCCCTATGTTTTCCACCATAATATACTCGACAACAGGATCTATAGCGGTAATACGCAAAACGACCTCTCCATCTCCCCACGCGGAGGAAATGAGAAAGGAAATCCCCAAAAAGGTAACGATTCCCTGCCATCTCATAAGAAATGGAATACAAAATACTGTTCCATTTTCCTCTTTGGAAGAGATGGTTGTCAAATAGCTTTTTCGAGGTACACTTTCCTCTGTACCTCTCTTTTTCACCATGAAATCTAACTTTGAAAAATTTATCATTACGGGTCAAAAAAGCCTTTCCGGAAGCGTAAAAATTTCTGGATCTAAAAATGCTGCACTTCCCATTTTAGCCGCCAGTTTAGCCGTAGCAGGAGTTTCCACCATTACCAATGTTCCCCAAATTTCCGATACGGAAAAATTTTTATCGATGATGGAATCGGTCGGAGCAAAAATTACACAAACCGGTAATACCATAACGGTTGACGCCACAACCCTCTCCTTTTCTGGAGTTTTAGAGCACGAAGGAGTGAAAAAAATGAGGGCTTCTATTCTTTTGCTTGCCCCTCTTTTGGTGCGGTTTGGAGCAGTAAAAATGGAATTTCCAGGAGGGTGTGTTTTGGGAAAAAGATCTGTTGAAAGCCATGTTCGAGCATTGCGAGCACTAGGAGCGCAGGTCGTAGAATCAGAAGAATATCTCCACCTCAAGCGTTCTGGTCCATTTACCGGAACAAAAATTGTGCTTCCAGAGATTTCCGTAACCGCTACAGAAAATGCTCTTATTGCCGCTGCCAGCAGTAATACCGAAACAGAAATTAGACTCGCTGCCGCAGAACCCCATGTTCAAAACCTCTGCGAATTTCTCATTTCTGCCGGTGCCAAAATAGAAGGCGTTGGAACCCACACCCTCAAAATAACCGGTCCTCTTAAAAATTCGGCTGCCGTGGAAATTACTTCGGATTACTTAGAAGCAGGAACCTTTATTCTCGCCGGTGTGCTCACGGACTCAGAAATAACGGTAGAAGATGTTCATATTCACCATCTCGACTCGTTTTTAGAAAAACTTATAGAAGCCGGTGCAAATATCGAATATGACGAAAAAAAACGCACCGTAAAAACTTTTCCAAAAAAATCTCTTCTCACTGCCACAAACATTCAAACTGGTGTTTTTCCCAAATTTGCGACGGATCTTCATCCCCAATTTGCCGTTCTTATGACGCAATGCACCGGAACTTCTAAAATTTTTGAGACTCTCTTTGAACGAAAATTTGCGTATCTCTTGGAGTTGGAAAAAATGGGCGCAGATGTAGAGATCCAAAACCCCCATGTATTCCTCATCCGTGGACCTCAAAAACTCACCGGAGCGCCTATTGCCTCGCAAGATATTCGGGCTGGTGCTGCAATGCTTCTTGCCGCGCTTATTGCCAAGGGTGAAAGCGAAATTTCCAATATTCACTACATAGACCGAGGATACCCCATGATCGAAGAAAAATTACGAGGATTGGGAGTAGAGATTAAACGGGTATAGAATTCATAAGCCCACCCAGGAAAGCATTCTCATTTTTTTCTCTTCTATGAAAATTTTAAAAGGCATTGGAATATTTTTTCTCGTCGTTCTCGTTTTAGGAGGTATAGGAGCAGGTTCCGCATTCTTTTTTACGAAGGATATACCACCGTTTATGGACACCTTTTTTGAAACCCTTAAAAAGGGAGAATACAACAAAGCATACACAGAAATGACCAGCCAAGAATTCCAAAAAAACACAGATCTCAAAACCTTTACTGATGTCATAAAGGGGATGGCTCTTGATACGGTAAAAAATTCTCAGTGGGGCGGACGACAGATTTCTTATGAGAACGAGGTAAAAGCAATAATGGAAGGAGAGGTTACGACAGAAAAAGAAGTCATTCCCCTGTATACCACATTTGTAAAAGAAGGAGACAACTGGAAACTCCAATATTTTAATCTCCAAGATTCCGAAAAAACAGACCCCAAAGGAATATCAAAGGAAATAATCGAATCGCCCGAGTCTCTTCCATCGGAAAATGAGCAAAAGGAACTTGTAAAAAATACTATTCTCCTTTTTTTAGAAGATATTGAAGGGGGAAAATCATTTTCTAAAACATATAGCGCCATTTCTGATCTTTGGAAGCAACAGATAACAGAAGAAAAGTTTACTCAAGTTTTTGCGGATTATTTAAGTACTCCTCTTTCTCCTGCGGGATTTCAAGAGTCAACACTTCATATTTCCTCTGTAATGATTACTCCTGAAAATGCACTGGAAATAAAAGGAGAGGTACAGGTAGACCAGGACAGATCCTCCATTTTTACCATCTCTTATATCTCAGAACATAACATTTGGAAGGTAGCCGGAATAAAAATGAAAACGATAAAAAATGAGGGCGCCGCTGCGTCTGAACCCCCTATCAAAAAAAATTAAATTTCCATAGTTGTCGCTATATCTCTATTTCCCGTTTCATGTGTACCGCAACATAGGAGCTCTTCCACTCTCGCCCCGGAGAATGTTTATACATCACTTGCGCCGCGGCCCCAATCATCGCCGCGTTATCGGTACAAAAAAGAATATTTTTGGGGAATCGAAACGCTATCCCTCTTTTTTCGGCTTCTTCTTGAAATCGTTTCCGGAGCAGTCGATTGGCAGAAACCCCTCCTGAGATATGCACTTCACGCACGCGGTACGCATCCACAGCAGAAAAACATTTTGCCACTAAGGTTTCTATAATCGCCTCTTCAACACTCGCGGCAATATTTGCTTTTTCTTTTGCAGACGGTTCTTTTGGCAAATCTCGTAAATAGTATAAAAGAGCCGTTTTTAAGCCAGAAAATGAGAATTGAAAATCTCCACTCTGCATCATGGGGCGAGGAAAATGCACCAGCGCGGAATCCCCCATTTCGGCCAGACGAGACAGCTCCGGCCCCCCCGGATACGGCAAGCCCAGCATTCGGGCACATTTATCAAAACATTCTCCTGCCGCATCATCAATGGTGGATCCCAAAAGTTCTACTGCGTCCCAATTTTTCCAGAGCAACAGATCATTGTGTCCTCCTGAAACAGTGAGCACTATGATTGGGAACTGGGGATTATTTTTACAATTTTCTGAGTCCTCGTGCAGAAGATTGGCACAGATATGTCCGAAAATATGATGCACAGGAATGAGGGGCTTTTCATGAAGCATTGAGAGTGTTTTCGCCGCCTCTATTCCCACTAAAAGAGACCCAATAAGCCCCGGACCATGGGTAACCGCAATGGCAGAAATATCATCCCATAAAAATCCCTCCATGGCTTTTTTCACGACTGTCACCATCTTTTTCCCTGCATCTCGGGCAGCTACTTCTGGCACCACTCCTCCCGTTTTTTTTGCCAGATCCACACTAGAAAAAATAATGTGTGAACGCACCAAAAAAGTGTCATCCACCACCGCAGCAGCAATTTCGTCACACGAGGTTTCCAAAGCAAGAATATTCATAAACGCAAAGAATTTCAGCCTCTATCATACCGAATTCTCTCAGAAAAAAAATGACGAAAATCGCACTCTCTTTTTTTTAAGTATCGCCTCTGCTACCCTTTCAGGGTATTTTTTAAAATTTTCATGATTGATTTCTTTCCTACTCCAGCAGTTCTCCTCTCCATTGGTCCCGTAAAATTCCATTTTTATGGCGCTATGTACGCTCTCACCATGGTAATGGGGATTTTCACACTTCCATTTTTTGCACGGTTAAGGGGCCTTACCATTTCTCGGGATATGGCGATAGATATTCTGTTTGGTGCCATGTTGGGAGGCGTCGTGGGCGGGCGCATTTTTTATGCGCTGGTGTATAATTTTCAATTCTTTTTATCCCATCCTTTGGAGATTTTTCAGGTATGGCACGGAGGAATGAGTATTCATGGAGGGCTTTTGGGCGGAGCTTTAGGAGTATGGTATATGGCCAAAAAACACGCCATTCCCCTGTGGAAATTAGCAGATGCCGGGGCTCCCATTTTAGGACTGGGACTCATGTTTGGGAGATTTGGGAATTTTATCAATGGGGAACTTCCCGGACGCATAACTACAGTGCCATGGGCAATGGATTTTGGAGACGGAGAAATGCGCCACCCTGCACAACTCTACGCCGCAGGAAAAGATTTTTTCCTCTTTCTCTTAGCGTTTTGGATGGTTTATAAATCCCTCTTTCTGGCAACACCGGGAAGAGTTTTTGCTATTATTCTCATGAGTTATGGTATTTTACGATTTTTTATTGAGTTTTTTCGGGAACCGGATTCGCAGTTAGGATTTTTAGCTTTTGGACTCAGTATGGGACAAATACTCTCGGTGGTGGTAATGGGCGTAGGATTTGCAATTTATGTAGATTCCGGCAGATCTGTCGATTCTGCTCTTTCTTGCCATAATCATAAAAAAGCCTAAAAGTGTTGTAGATGTTTCAGATTTAAGAATTGGGTTATTTTTCTTTTTTTGTCAAAAACCTTTTTTTCCGTTACCCTCAAGAGGAAATTTTTTTTCTTTATGACCGACCTTGCCATTATAAAAATTGGAACTTCCCTCCTCACCAACCCGGACGGAACACTAAAAATCTCATTTTTGGGACGGATTGTAGAAGAAATTTCTGCCGTGCACGCCAAAGGATGGGGCATTGTTTTGGTCAGCTCGGGTGCTATGGCATCAGGAACAGGACTTTTAAGAAATAAACCCCACGATATTGTAGAAAGGTCTCTATTTGCCTGTGTAGGACAACCCCTCCTCATGAAATATTATGCTGATTTTTTTGGTATTGCTGGGATTACCGTTGCTCAAACCCTGTTAACGCGCCGAGATTTTGAACACCCCGAATCCTCCGAACTCCTGAAAAAAAATATGGAACGAATGATTCATAACCACATTATCCCTATCGCCAATGAAAACGACCTCATTGCCATTGAGGAGCTAACTGTGGGCGACAATGATCAGCTTTCTGCTCGCATTGCGGTACTTTTAGGAGCCGAAAAACTCGTCATCCTCAGCGATGTAGACGGACTCTATTCTGCCAACCCACAAACAAATCCCCATGCCAAAAAATTGGAAGTGGTAAAATGCATTACCGAAGATATTGAGGCGTGTGTGGGAGAAAAAATATCAAAAAATTCTTTAGGAGGAATGCAATCCAAGCTTTCTGCAGCAAAATATGCCACGCAAAATGGAGTAGAAACCATTATTTTTTCTGGCGCAGAAGACCGTGGAGCTCTTTCTAAAATACTCTTGGAAAACGAAAGAATAGGAACACAATTTTTAGCACAGTAACCCCGCTCAAAAAATTCTCACCATGGCCACCATTCCGAAAAAATACTTTTCTTTTCGGGTGCCTCTGTATCCAGAGGAATATCGCGTTCTTCCATAATTGTTTCTAATCGTTTCACTTCTTTTTCTAGCTCTCTAATTTTTTTGCGTTCCTCGGAATGAATTTCTGCGTAAAAAGATGACCCCAAAACCGCAGTAGGAAGAGCAAAAATGGCAACACCAACCAGCGCCGTAATACTTCCAATAAACTTTCCTAAAACAGTAACGGGATAAATATCTCCGTATCCAATAGTCGAAACGGTCACAATTCCCCACCAAATACTTTCCGGAATACTGGAAAATTTTTCTGGTCGACCACTATGTTCCGCAAAATACATGAGAGTGGAAAGAAGACTGATAACAATAACAATGATAAAAAATATTGCAACGAGGTCTTCTTTATGGCGATAAATAATATTGAGGATACGATTGAAAGCCTGCGTATATCGTCCAATGCGTAAAAACCGGAGGATACGAATGAGGCGAAAAAACCGAAGAAGCTCCGAATGAAGGAAACTGATCGGAAGAAAAAGATATAAAAAAAACGGGAGTATAGTGAGGAGATCTACCACCATCAACGGAGTAAAAATAAACCGTATCAAACCATCTGCCCCTTCATAGCGTTTTTTAAGATTTGCCGTCCACAAACGAGCCAGATATTCCACTGTAAAAATGGTCACACATCCAACTTCAATATTCCAAAAAACTTTATGATAAATTGCTAGATCAGGCAGTGTTTCTAAAACGGTCGCCATAACACTTACAAAAATAGTGAGCAGAAGAATATTTTCAAGAGTTTTCCCGAGCCGACCTTCACTCTCGTGGTCAATAACATTGGAAACATATTCTTTAAAAGAATGAATGGTCATAGAGATATTTTAAAAAAGGATGCCTTCAACAAGTGAAAACATCCTACTTTTTTAAGAAAAAAAACAAAAGCCATTTCCCTCCTCTATTGCCACACAGGTACCACAACAGCAGAAGCATTGCTACAGATAGGACCATTACTGTCAAACCCCGTTAAAACTTGGTTTGTACTACAAGTAAACGCCGTTCCTGTTTTTTTGAGCGTTCCAGAAAAAGCAATATCTCCAGTAACCTCTGCAGAATTGGTGGAAGCACCATTATCTTTAAGTGCCAAAATAGTAGTTCCCGTCGTGGATCCCCCTCCAGTGCGGAATTTTATATCTCCATTTACGCCAGAAAAAATATTGAGATCTTTATTCGAATTACTCCCATTTTCCACCCCGAACCCGTACTTATCATTCCCTCCGAGATCATTGAGATAAATTTTATCACCCAGAGTATTTCCAAATGCTAAATTTGCCCCAGGCGTACTCGTTCCAATACCAATATTTCCACTTAATGCAACAGTTCCGGTAAACGATGTCCCCGTTGCAAGATTACTCGCCGCGGTAAATTGTTGACTGGTAACGCAGCTCACCACTCCACCTGCAACACTGTTTACCCCATAAACACAAGGAAAACCAGTTAGCATTGGTTGATATTTGGCAGACAAAAGTTGCCCTCCTTCGGATATCGTTCCTGTTGCCGCAATATTCCCAGTGGCTTTAATATTTCCAGTTACTTCTAGTTTTTCTGAGGGAGCATTCGTTCCGATTCCCACTTTCCCGGCATTGTCAAAGGTGAGAGGAACTTGTGTCCCTCCTATAGAACTTTTTGTTTGAAATTGATAACCAACCATATTAGTACCAACAACAAAAGGATTTATTCGTAATACATACTTTTCTGGATCGGTACTATCCGTAGCATCTAACATAAAACCACCCGAACCATCATTCGTATAATTTCCATGAATGTGGAGTTTACTAACAGGGTTTGTTGTGCCCATTCCCACATTTCCTGTAACAAAGAGTTTTCCTGTTGCCTTAATATTTCCCGTTACCTCCAGTTTTTCTGTGGGAGTATTTATTCCGAGTCCCAACCTCTTATTGGTATTATCCCAAAAGAAATTTGAAGCATCGGCGGCAAACGCACTTCCGGAGCTAAACGGTACTGCCCCAGCCGTTGGTGAAGCACCAAGACTGGCAACACTTGCCCAACTGGTTTTACAATCCGTTCCGATACAAAACCCTGTTAAGGCTTTTATTTTCCCATTCACCACCAATTTTTCATCGGCAGGTATAATGTTATTAGCCCCATCTTTCCCCAGTCCCATTCCCACATTTCCGCTGGTATCATCAATAATAAAATCAGAATATCCTAATCCCAATTTTAATTTCTCAGGAATATCAGACAGTCGATTTTTGCACTCCCAAGTCCCTGATCCGGCTGCATTCCAGGCCAAAACTTGGTCATTGCTACACGCTTGCAGTCCCAATTTATTATTTCCAGAATCTTTTATAAGCCCCTTCCCAGGGAGCGCATCTTGGATCTCGTTGGTCAAATCATTATCCCCATCTATACTACAAGTAACCGTCCCATCTTCTGCCACCTGCGTAACAGATTGCCCTGCCGGACAAGCTGCTCCATTGGAAGGAAAAATAAGCCGGCGTTGGATAACAGAAGAATTAATTTTTAGAATATCATTTGGTTTCCCATTCCCAATAAAAGGATTTTTATTGTCAGTAAAGGGAGCCGTGTGAACAAACTCCAGACCTACCTGATCATAATTAATACATTTCCATGCCCCATCTACAAAAGACAAAAGCTGAGGCGAAGTACACCCATTAGTACCAATTCTATTAAAAAGAATACTCCCGGGAGCAATATCATCAGACTGAATAGTATTGTTTAAAATATCAGCAGAAGAAATGGTATTGTCTCGTATTTGACCACTCGTAATCCCTAATCCCCCAATCAGATCACTGTTTATTTTTAAACTATTATCACTAAAACTGGGATCATATACTCCAAAAACATACTGAAAAAAGTCCCTAATTTTTGCCTTTTCATCATTGGGACCCGTTCCAGTAGTGGGACTCGCAAAAGTCGGGACCGAAAGAAAAATTCCGAGAGAAAGAATTCCCAAAAGGGTTATACTCCAAAAGAAAATCTGATTTTTTCGCACCATAAGGGGAAGAAAAATGGGTGTTGATATGAAAAGAGACCTTCTTTTTTCCGAAGGCCATGCTTATTTTACACTTTTTTTATTTTCTTTCAAGTGGCTCAAAAAGTTTTTTTTGAGCATATCGTTGTCCTACGGGTAAAAAATGGTGAGAAAGGGCAGAGAGGATACGCAAAAACATTCTGCTTTAAATTTAGCGTAGAGTTCAAGAGGAAAAGCCTTATTGCGAAAAATAGATTTGGGAAAAACTACACAGAAGAGGTGGTTTTGGTAGAAAGAAGAAGTCCTTTGTTTAAAGGGGTTTCTTCGTCTTTTCATAATAAAGACAGGGCGGAGATAGAAGACTCTTTCAAATTTCCTCAAAAGAAAGAAAATGAATCAATCCTTAATGATTTCGGATAAGAGTATGGGACGATACTTTTTTGATAAAAAAACAACAGCAGAAGAATGCAAAAGCATTTCCATTGTGAACATGAAAAAGTGGGGATTTTTTAAAGCCCGTACTCACTCAGGGGGTATTACTTGGACCTCGTACGGAAACAAAACAAATATTGCATACGATTTTGATCGAGAGAAATTGAGACTTCGTTTGAGGTACACCTTTAGCAATGCAGAGGATGACCCCAAAGCAAAACAGGATTATTATGTGCGAATGAGTACCACGCCTTGCCAATTTGGAGGAGTGCGGTACTGGATGCACTGCCCACAATGCGGAAAGAGATCAGGAAAACTCTTTTTAGCGGGAAAGTATGTTTTTGCGTGTCGCACTTGCTGGAATCTTTCATATCAGAGTCAAAACTTTGTAGGATTTGAAAGAGCACTGGGAAGCACTATAAGTTGTGATGAATTAGACAGAATGCGAGTAGAGATGAGAATTACTCACTACAAAGGGAAGCAAACCAAAAAATACCGAAAGTTTTTGAAGTATGAAAAAAAGCTGAACTGGGCTTTCCATTTAATGGCAAAAATTGATAGGAAGTGGATGAGGAAAGAGATTTATTGAAAAACACATGAAGATTTGCAAGAAAGATTTTTAGAATCCAAGACTTCCACTGTGCAAACATAATTTGTTCGGATTATTGCGCCAAAGGCATTTTGAGAATCGACATAATTTTTTATAATATATTTATTTTTACCAATAGAAGTAGCATTTAGGCTCCATGGAAAATCTGCCGTAGAAGGTGATTTTAAATTTTTTGCTACCTCATATTGAGCGCAGGTTGTAGCGACACCTTCATCTTGACCGTTATCATCTTTTTGCTCTCCATGATTAAAAGTATTCTCTATTTTTTGAATCTGAGGGACCAACATAGCTAAAAGGAGAATACATAAGAAAATTCTTAGTAAAAAACTAAAAAATGTGTTAATCTTACTCCTCTTTTTACTTCCTGGTAAACTTTTGAGAAAAAACTCCTCTTCTTTTCTAGGATATATAAAAACTATTATTAGTAAGGTAAATAATCCGAAGTATAGATAGTCTAAACTTATCATTATTACCTCTAGTATTATAAAAAATATCCATAAACTTGTTATATTCGTTTTTCTTTTAAGATTATTCTCTGCTATTTCTTTTTCTTCTGGACTGAGAGTTTTTAGGTGCTCTTCTCTTCTTTTTTCAATTTTTTCCTGTTCTTCTTTTGCTTTTTCCCAAAAACTTTTCTTTCTATTTTTTTCGAGCATCTCTTGAGCTTCCTTGCCCATAAGATCACTTTTGCAGTGTTTGCAGATTATCGCTTCATCTTGTACCTCTTCAGCACAGAAAGGGCATTTTTTCATAAAAAAAACAAAAAATACAAAAAGTGGGGCTACCTCACATGGCGATACCCACATCTTCAAGGGCTCGAACACAGAGGTATTTTGGCATAAAAAAAGAAAAGTATTACTTCAAAATTTCCAGTATCTCACCGGATAGAGACATTCTTGCGCCCACCACATTTACAACTTTTCCCCCGAATGCGTTTGTCCCTCTGAATTTTGTGTATACGGTAATATCGTTTCCGTTGTCGACATACCTTGTTTCGACATGCTCGTAACTGTCGGGGTCGTTCATTGAAGATTTTATGTATTTTTCAAGGGTATAATTTGACCCGTCCCATGCAGAAAATTGTTTCCCAATTTCTTCCTTTCGAGCTTTGTCTCTCGCGGTTTTTGAGTAAAACTCTTTCGTTTTTGTGTTGAAATACCACTGTTCGTTAGTACAAAACATAAAATAAAAAGGCTCTTTTTTGAGGTCAAATTGAGCTTTCATCCATCCCACTGAAAGATCATCTTTTGTACACTTCCCTTCATCGAACATTTTTACGCTTATTTCTAAAAATTCTTTCTGATACTTTTTGAAGTCGTCTGTATTTTTTCCTATCAATTTTGTGATTTCTGAAACCTTTTCTGCTTTTGCTTTCTCTTCTGCCTCTATTTTTTCTTTTTTTGTTTTTTCAACGGCATCAATTCGTGCCTTTTTTTCTTCAGGGGTTTCTATTTTTTGAGATGCAACACTTTGAACAAATGGCGATTGAGTGGATAAAGGTAGTGGTTGTGTAGTATTAGCATTCCCTAGGGCTATAAGAAAGACCAGTGCGCTGAGGGCTATTCGGAACTTGTAATTTTTTAATTCTTTAAGTTTTTGGAATGGTGCAGGTGAAGACTCATCATTCTTTGGGTATCCCCATATTGCAAAAATTAAAATAGCAAGGGCTAAATATGAATGAGAAGCAAAAATAAAAAAAATGGTTATCAAAGCCACAATCCAAATAGTTGCCACCAGTTTTTCTCGCTTATCCTTTTTTTCTTCTTTTTCTCTTTCTTCAGGTGGGAGGGATGCGAGGTATAATTTCCTTTCTTCTTCCTTTTTCTTGGCATCATCTTTTGCTTTTTCCCAAAAACTTTTCTTTCTATTTTTTTCGAGCATCTCTTGAGCTTCCTTGCCCATAAGATCACTTTTGCAGTGTTTGCAGATTATCGCTTCATCTTGTACCTCTTCAGCACAGAAAGGGCATTTTTTCATAAAAAAACAAAAAAAGTGGGGCTACCTCACATGGCAACCCACATCATCAGCTCTTGCGAACTCAATCAGCGGCACGGAGATAACCCCGCTTTTTTGATTGAGTAGGTAAAAAAATACCTGCAAGAAAATTCCGAAGATGTGAGTTGCACGAGGATACTACCTTTTTTATTTTCAAAATGGCAAATTTTTAATACGAAAACAAAAACTTGCCACAATTTAAAAAAAAGGTAAAAATGACCTTAGAAATTTGATCTTTACCATACCTTCTTCTCTTTTTATCTAAGGCACTACTCTTACGCCTTAAAATTGCGGAGAATGTTTCACTGGAAACGATAATTCTTTTTGTGTTTTAAATTCAAAAAAGTTATAAATCCGATGAGTTCATTCAACGATAAAATGAGGAAGAAAAAACCGGACACCCTTGTTCGTGTTTTTTACTTCTTTTTTTA
>JBAXIU010000039.1:0-14657 GCA_037138215.1 Candidatus Peregrinibacteria bacterium
CTTATGTTCGCTCTCTATTGTTTCCCCTGTTGCACTTCGAATTGAAACTTAGGACCCCGCCATTATTTCAGAAAAACTATTTTTTGCAAGTACAAGTATGGATTGGTCAGCCGTGCTTGTTGCGCGTTCAATCAGTTTTGTAATTTACTTGTTCCATTTTATATTTTCTAAAACTCCAAAAATTTTTTTAGCCAATCTTTCCCTGCTCAAATATACTGCCTATTAATATGCTCTTTTACGGTTTCCGATATCAATAAACGGAAAAGTGGAAAATTTTGAAAAAGATGCTCTTTCCGATATAATGGGTTTTGATTCTTTTTTCTTTTTTTATGGCGCATATTCCTCAACATCCCCTTCCTGAAACAGGCGATGAAATTGCTATTCTGAAAACCAACCACGGAAATATTACTCTTCGGTTTTTTCATGCCATGGCACCCAAAACAGTAGAGAATTTTCTCACCCATGCTAAAAACGGGTATTATAACGGTATTATTTTTCACCGCGTTATTGAAGGATTTATGATGCAGGGAGGTGATCCAACGGGAACCGGAACGGGCGGAGAGAGTATTTGGGGCAAACCTTTTGCAGACGAATGCCATCCCCACGCAAAAAATATGCGGGGCTCCATTTCTATGGCAAATGCCGGACCAGGAACAAACGGATCTCAGTTTTTTATTAACCAGAACGACAATACCTTTTTAGACGGAAAACACACCGTTTTTGGAGAAATTATAGAGGGAATGGATATTTTGGATACGATATGTGAACAACCGGTAGATCGTCATGACCGTCCGCATGAGGATGTGGTGATTAAGGGGATTGAGGTACAAGAATATGAAGAAGGAAAAAACTGAAACATGGAAAACGGCACTTCTTCGCCTTGAGGGAATATGGACAGACAGCCCTTATGATTTTGAAAATGTCAGAAATGAATTTGATCGTGTTCATTCCGAAACGGGAGAAATCCGATTCTTAAATGCGCCTGCTGTCGTACGCCCAATGGAGTAACGCTTGGCGTTGACGGGATCGACACGCAAAATCTCCGGGGAGACAATTTTTTGCCACTGCCCACCAGTGCCGCCGAATGGCTTTCCAACGCTTTATTTGGCGAAGGTCTTCTTCCTGCAACCTTCGCCCCATGTAATACCGGCAATACCACTGAAACCATCCCCGAGGATCGTCTTTAAAAATCCATCCCTTTTTGAGCCATTCTTCTCTCGAGAGAGAGGCATCTACTCCGAAAAAATTAAGAGATGGATCTTTCTGGTGGGGTGAGAGTTTTGCGCTTGTAAACCATTCTTGGGGAAATTCAGCTTGGCAATCGGTCATATATTTCCCTCCAAAAACGCCCAGTTCTAGCATTTCTGGAGGAGAAAGATGAGGCGTAAATTCTGGATGAAAGTTTTGTCCCGCTGGTTCGGTTCTCTCATATTGGTAGCCGTTTTGGAAAAAATCATGAACGGAAATGAGCATAAGAAGAGCAATAATGACGCTTTGCTATCCTCCTCTTTTCTCGGTATATTGGAAAGCAATGGACCTCATCTCAGCAAAAACACTGGCAGAAGAGTTATTGAAAGAACATGAGTTACTGGCGTGGCATTTTTGTTTTGATACCGCTCGGGTACGGTTTGGAAGTTGTCGGTACCATACCAAAACCATTACGCTTTCCAAAACGCTTACGCAGCTGAATACCGAAAAAATTGTAAAAGGCGTTATTCTCCATGAAATTGCCCATGCGTTGGTGGGCGCACGGTGTGGGCACGGAAGAAAATGGAAAGCTAAAATGGAAGAACTAGGCGAAAAACCAGAGCGGTGTTTTTCTGCCGAACAGGTGGAAATGCCCCAGGGAAAATATACGGCTATTTGTCCGGTTTGTGCGTATTCTTTTCCGGCGCATCGTAAGCGCAAAGGGGCGTGCCGAAAATGTTGCACGCTCCACAACGGAGGAAAATATTCTCCGCAATTTATGCTCCAATTTCAGGAAAATGAGCCCTCCAAGAAACGGATAAAACGGAGTATGGCTCCTAATAAAAAGCCGAGGAAAAGCCTTTTAAAAAAGATTCTTTCCCGGATACCCCTTCTCTCGTTTTTTATTTAGTACCAGTCATTTATTTTTTCTATGCAGCCCAATAATCCGCTTCACGGCGTTCCCCTTAAAAAAATTCTTCACGATTTGGTCGATACATACGGCTGGGAGTATTTATCAACAAAAGTGCATATTCGGTGTTTTGCGTTTGATCCGAGCATCACCTCTAGTCTTGCCTTTTTACGCAAAACCCAATGGGCAAGAGCAAAAGTGGAAGGATTATGGATACAAATGGGACACCAGTAAAACGCCCAAAAAAAGAGAAATAATCCCTATTTTTTACACAAGAAAAGAAAACATTTACCTTCTGTATTTTTTTGGTAGAGTTTTATTGTTCTTTTTTTTCTTTCAATGCTTGAAGAATTTAAAAAATTTGCCATAAAAGGAAATGTTATCGATATGGCGGTTGGAGTTATTATTGGTGCCGCATTTGGAAAAATCGTGACCTCATTAGTTGAAAATATTATCATGCCTCCCATTGGGGTACTGTTAAATGGCGTTGATTTTTCGCATCTCGCCATCACCCTTATTGAAAAAACTGAAAATACTTCAGCAGTCACTATTCAGTATGGGGTCTTTCTCAATACGATCATCAACTTTCTCATTATTGCCTTTGTAATTTTTCTCCTGGTAAAGCAAATCAACCGGTTTAAAAAAGAGGAAGAAGTAAAAGCACCAGAAACACCGGAAGAAGTTCTGCTCCTCAGAGAAATTCGAGATAATATAAAGAAAAAGTAAAAATCTTTACGCTGAGACCTGCTTTATATAAGTCACGCCCAAAAAAATTTTCGTGAGAGAATAATTTGGGGTGTTATTTTGAGCAGTAACTTTTAATTTTCTTCATAGTAATAGGAATAATCTATTCCTTTCATAAACATTTCACGACTGTGGATTTCATCCGTCAGGGCATTTTTTAACAAATTTTTTATCGTTTCACTGTTTTGTGGGCTTTGTATCATGGCATTCATATACTCGTTTTTCCCTATTTTACTCCAATCAACGCATTTTTTCAGGCGTTTTTTGAGTATCAAATCGATCCAAATGCGTGTACTTCTCCCATTCCCTTCCAGAAATGGATGAGCAATATTCATTTCGATGTATTTGTCAGCAATGTTCTCGAAGGTTTCTTCTGGCATTTTTTCAATCTGCTTCAGCGTGGCATCTAAATACTGTGCCATGGCAAACTGAAAACCCCCTTTGGAAATATTTTTTTGTCTGACTTGTCCTGCAAAATCATACAAACCGCCAAACAAATAGGCATGAATTTGTTGTAAGCCTTTTGTGGTGCCAACTTCTAGTTCATCAATCAAATTACTTTCAAACAAGGCGTATGCTTTTGTTTTACTTTTTCCGTCAATGGTATTGTCGCTGTAGAGAAACCAATCGAGAAATGGCATAGATTTTTTCCCGGGAATCGTTTTTACTACATCAACAATATCGTCTTGCGAAAAACAATCAGTGGCATATTTTTTCCCATCTGCAGATACAATCTTCAGTTGACTACAAAATGTAGTCAACTGATTCCCTTCTTTTTTGAGCCTTGTTTTCATAACGCTCCAATATTTTCTTGGATTGGTACTTTCTGTCAAAATAGCGATAATATCGACAACCGAAAACCACCATTTGCTGTTTTCTTCGTCCCAAAGGGCACGAACCTCTCGGTCATTAAAAAAGCGGATTGAAATTTTACTCATGCTCATTTCGTAATAAAAGAATACTACACCTGTAATGTAATTTTCCCCTCTATATATTGGTCTGCAAGGGCAGAAAGAAGAGATTGGTAGGGAATCCCTGTTTGACGAGCTTTTTCTTTCATCTTTAAAAAAGTGGGTTTCCGAAGTCGGATACTAATGGGAAATGTTTTTTGTGCGGTATATGCCAGGGCTTCTTGTAATTTTTGTTCTATTTCCTTTTTTTGGGGATGCACTTGTGGAACAAAATTTTCCGATTCTATCGCCTGCATAAGCATTTCTTCTTCTGCATCATGAGGAAGAAAATATCCGTCTGGAAGTGATGCAACATTTTTCATAGAGAATGGGGATAAGTTTTTTGCAGTTTTCTACTGGGGAAAGCAGTTTTAAGAACGATTTCTTCTGTGGTTATAAGACACGGAACCGTCCAAATATAGTCGTTATAGGGAAGAATAATAAGGAATTGGTTTTCATGTTGCGTACTGGGATTTTCAATAATATCGAGGTATTCCTTTCTCCGAACCATATCTTCTATTTCTAAAAAACTAATTCCACGATTTTCTATAAGCCATTCATTTTTAGAGGTATTCCAAACAATTTTTTGCATACCAAAATATATTTACACATACATTGTATTGTTTTTTTAACAAATATCAAAGAAAATTTTTAGAAAAAAAGTTTGCGGATATGTGTGCTCGAGCGACTCTCCCGAGTCGCTTGATTTTTTAGAGCGTCTCAATATTTCCGCATACGAAAAATAAGGTTCAACTCTGGAGAGTTGAACCAGCAAAGAGATGGTAAAACGGAGGAGGAGAAACGAGAGAGCCAACTACTGGTCATGCCCAACACGGGAAGGAGCTAGCACAATTTGCCTACTTGGATTCTTTTTCTAAATTTTTAAATATGAGAATATCGTTTTCTACAAGAAATTGGAAAAATTTCTTATTTTCTTCTGCATGTTCCAAAACAAACTGTGCTGCTGATTTTTTAATTGCACTCGATATCATTGGTGTTACAAAGAATAATAATAACAAGCCGACCCACCACTTGTAAAATATAGACACAAGAACAAATCCAGGTATTGATAACATCCAAACCCAAGACCAAAATAAATGAGAGGCTTGATATTTTTTTGGTAGGTGATCGACTAATTTCAGCGCAGTTGAGTTATCAACACCGGCAGAAATTTTTCCTTCTTTTCGAAGTTTTATGAACTCTTCATGTTTCATATTAATATTATAAAGAAAAGGGGCAATTACGCATAACTCGTTATTATAGGAATTATTCGCACTCGCCAGTAAATTTATGCATTGTAAAAATATAAGAACGATCCAATTGAAGAAACTACATATACAATAGAACTTAAGAAATGAAATTTAAGTGTATTTTTAAAGGACTCATCAAATAATTTCTTCTGTTCCTCATTTTCTGCAAGAGTTAAAAAATCTTCAAATTGCTTTTGTTTATCAAAATTCATTTTTAACAGCAATATGGTTAGAATTGTAAACCAGATAAAATAATTTGAGAAATTGAAGGCAAATAACAAGTATCCATTTAAAATACCATAGCTAATAAGTATCGGTAATACTTTAGGAAAATATTTGTGGTAAGTTGAGAATCGATAAATTTGCATTAAAATAAAAATACTTGCCCAAACAAATATGAAAAACAGAACAATGCTCATTTCAATTTTTTCAATTATGAGTCCAACGATTAACAAAATTAAAGCAAGTAAAATTGAAGCACCACTGATTATTGGTGATAGCCTCCCCCTCATAGATGCTTGCCAATCACCTAAAAGAAACAAAAAAACTACAATATAAATCATTTTTTAAGAGTTAATAGCCAAAATATAATTTTTCTTCGCCCTCGCCAGCAATGCTCGCGAGGGCGATTTTTCACCTTTTCCTACGCAATCCCCGGCACTGGGAACCGCATATTCAAATCTTTTACCGCCTTGGCAATTTCTGCCAATTTTGCGTCATTGTCTCGGTTCTTTACTGCCTCCATCATAAATTGCGCTACCATTCTAAATTCTGCTTCCCCAAATCCTCGCGTTGTCATGGCTGGGGTTCCCAGTCTAATTCCGGAAGGATCCATTGGTCCTCGAGGATCATCCGCAATGGCGTTTTTATTGAGCGTAATGTGCACTTTGTCCAAAACCGTTTCAGTTTCTGACCCTGTTGCTCCCCAGCTGGTTACCGTATCAATCAGCATCATGTGGTTGTCGGTTCCGCCGGTAATAAGTCGTGCACCGTTTTTCATAAATTCGTCTGCCATGGCTTTGGCATTGGCAATAATATTTTTAGCATACACCTCAAATTCGGGTTTTAACGCTTCTCCAAAGGCTACTGCTTTTCCCGCTACGGCGTGCATATGTGGTCCTCCTTGGAGTCCAGGGAAAATCATTTTATCAATGGCTTTTGCGTGCTCTTCTTTGGCGCTCAAAATCATTCCTCCTCGGGGACCTCGAAGCGTTTTGTGGGTCGTGGTGGTCACAATATCAAATCCAAAATCAAAAGGATTTTTCAGTTGTTTTCCCGCAATAAGCCCCGCAATATGTGCCATATCCATCATGGTTATCGCTCCTACTTCGTCCGCAATGGCTTTAAATTTGGCGTAATCCAATTCTCGAGGATACGCAGAGAAACCCGCTAAAATAAGCTTTGGTTTTGTTTCTAATGCTGTTTGACGGAGCGCTTCGTAATCAATTTCTCCCGTCTCAATATTTTTCATTTTATACCGCACAAAGTTGTACAGCTTGGACATTTTGGTAACGGGATGCCCATGGGACAGGTGCCCTCCGTGGGAAAGATCCATTCCGAGAACGGTATCCCCCAGGTCCAAAAGCGCAGAATACACGGCTTCATTAGCGGGGCAACCAGAGTGGGATTGCACATTTACAAAATTCGCTCCGGGAAAGAGTTTTTTTGCCCGATCAATAGCGAGGAGTTCTACGGCATCGGTAAATTCTTGTCCTCCGTAGTAGCGTTTTCCAGGGTATCCTTCGGCGTATTTATTGGTAAACACGCTTCCTAAAACCTCTAAAACCGCAGGAGAAACATAGTTCTCGGAAGCAATAAGCTCCATGCCTTCTGTTTGGCGTTTTTCTTCGCCAATGAGTGCTGCATAAACCGCAGGGTCTGTTTGTTGGAGAATGGCTCGAAAATCCATAAGAAAGGGGGTAAAAGGGTAAGGAGTTGACAAAAATGGGAGGCGAGGAGGAGAATAGGGGTACAAGTTTGCCCCTTTTGGGGTTCCCTCTAAAGTTTTTTCTTTAGAGGGTTATTTTTTCATTCCAGCCGTCAAAGTCTTTTAAAAAGGGCATAAATAGAAAATCGCGAAAAGCACCTTTATAGTACCAAACACCCCAAAAGAAGAAAGGATTTTTCCCTATTTTCGACTCTTAAGGGGTAACCCCAATGGATTCCCGCCTTCCCCGTTTTCACGGGGAAGGGAATGACAGTGGCGTCATCACCATTACTGCGTCTCCTTCTTCTGTGGGAATCTCCACCATTTCCCAAGTCTCCTTTTTTTCTTCTAACATTTTATAAAACGGTGCCATTTTTTCGGGAAATTTTCGAAAATCGTCAATAAAAACTATTCCCCCAGATGCCAAAAATTGTTCTCCCATTTCAAAAAACAAATGCGTCATTTTTTTCTCCGCATCAATAAATATAAAATCAAAAACTTCGTCTTCCGGTTCTAATAATTCTAAAGCATCTCCAAAGCGAAATGAAACATTGTGGAGCTGTGCTTTTTGAACATTTTCTTTTGCCTGTGCCAAAGAGGGGATTGAGCGCTCCAGAGAAAGGATCGTTCCATTCCATTCCTCCAAAATATCCGCAATAAAAACAGTGGAAAAACCGTTTGCACAGCCAATTTCTAATACTTTTTTCGGCTTTACGAGCGAAAGAAAAAAACGGAGAATCGTTGCCGTTTCCCAGGAAATATTCGGAATGTTTTCCCGCTCGCCATGCCGCTTTAACTCCTGTAAAAAAATATTACGATTCAAGGGTTTCGGAAGAAAAAATGACGGTATTTTTCTTTTGGTATTCACTCTGTTTTTCATACAGATCTTTTGCCGAAATATTATGCTCGTTAAAAAATTTAAAATCGGGTGCAATTTCTATTAGGGGAGCTAGCACAAATGCTCGATCTTTAGCGAATTTATGAGGAATCTCCAGGTTGGGACTGTTTATTCGCTCTGTTCCATAAAAAACAACATCAATATCTAAGTTTTTGTTTCCCCATTTTCCCTGACCGTCTTGTTGTTTCCCAAATGCTGTTTCTATGGTTTGAATTTCTTTCCAGAGTTCTCGGGGAGACAAGTCTGTTTGAAAAATCATGACGGCATTGAGAAAATTATGCGTTGAAACCCCCGCCCACGGAGGAGAATCCCAGAGCGAAGAAACCCGTATATCACTTCCCAATTGTTTGAGGTGGAAAATTCCCTGCTCCATAAAAAATTTTCTATCCCCCATATTGGATCCCAGGCTCAGTACCACTTCTGTGCCCCCTCCAAAGATTCCTAAAAATGACATGGCTACCGAGTAAAAGAAGAAAAAAACCGAACAGATTTTTTATCGTGCTCAGATAATCCTGCACAAAGCTCTTGTGCTGTTTTTTGGAGATGAAATACCCAAAAATTGGGGGCGATTTCTGCTAGGGGAATAATAGCGAATGCGCGATGAGAAAAATACTGGTGCGGAACATGGAAATTTTTCGTCTCAATGACTTGTTCTCCATAAAACAAAATATCTAAATCCAGTGTTCTGTTTTGCCACTGTAAACCGGGTGTTCGGGTTCTCCCAAATTTATCCTCTATTTTTTGCAGAGTAGAGAGGAGAATATGCGGATGGAGAATCGTCTTAAAAATCACCACGGCATTTAAAAATTTTTCGGTAGAAAAATCATCCCAGGGGTCCGTTTCCCACAGTGAAGAAACTTGAAAATCCCTTCCTCTTTTCTTCAGTTCTGCAAGTGCCTCATTCATGATTTTTTCTCGGTCGCCCAAATTGGATCCCATCCCAATAACCACTGTGTTATAAGTGGGGAATAGTGCAGAAGTAACCGTGGAGCAAAAATTTCCAAAACCTTCTAAAAGAGACATACACTGTGCAAAAAACCGGAAGCTATAGTATGCTTCCGCCTGAAAAAAGAAAGAATTTCTCTCCTATGACCTTTTTGACTCCCCAAAAAGCGGCAGAACAGTCCATTACCACCTACACCTCCATTGCAGAGGATTTTTCTAGAACCCGCGAAACCCCTTGGGCAGAGTTTTCTGATCTGGCAAAAAAAACGCCAAATGGTGCGAGTATTGCAGATATCGGATGCGGGAATGGACGACTCCTTTCCTTTTTTCAAAAGATTAAAAACCCCATACACTACACCGGAATAGACCCGTCGGATGGGCTTTTAAAAGAAGCAAAAAAACGATTCCCAGAAGAAAATTATTTTTTCACCGGCAGTTTTGCAAGTATTCCTTTGGAGGAGGAAAGCCAAGATGAAGTGTGGGCAATTGCGAGTTTTCACCATCTTGCTACCGAAAAAGAGAGGAGGAATGCGCTAAAAAATATACGAAAAGTCTTGAAAACCAATGGCAGACTGGTCATGACGGTTTGGAATCTTTGGGAACAGTCCAAATATTTTCCTCAAAAAGAATCCGCCCGGAAACGGGCATTTTGGAATCCGTACTGGAACACCAGAGATTTTTTAATTCCCTTTGGGAAGGAAAAAGAAATGCGCTATTACTACGGGTTTGCAAAAGAAGAACTGTTAGAAATGCTGGAAGAAGAAGGGTTTACGATGGAAGAATGTTTTTTTTCGGAAGGCGCAAAAAACCTCTGTATTACGGCGCGAAAACAGCAAAAAGATGATTATCCCGTTTCATTTGTCCATGGCATTCCCTTCCACATTATTGCTCATTCCCAAGTCCTTCGTGTTTTTCAGAGTATAAAAAATATAAATACGCCTCTGACCATTTTTACACCCAATCCAGAAATACTGGTAGAAGCCGATAAAAATGAAAAATTTCAAAAAATTCTGCGTTCCGCAAATCTCTCTTTACCGGATGGAACGGGCATTCTCTGGGCATCAGGGATTTCAGTTCTCCGCAACAAACATCGCTTTTGGAAATGGAGTGTAGGGATTTTTTCTCTCTTTCGCTTTGCAATTTTTCGAAAATCTTATCCTGCAAAAATAAAAGTTCCGGTATGCGGGAGCGATGTATTTCGAACTGTTTTAGAAGATTTTTCCGACAATTCTCAATTCTCTAAAAGTATTTTTCTTTTAGGAGGAGCGCCTGGAGCAGCGAAATATATTGCGCAAAACTTTTCTGCCATTGCTGGATATGATGACGGAAAAGTAAATACAGACCGCACTGGAGAGATTTTGGAAAAAATAAATGCTTCCCAAGCGAGTGTTTTATTTGTGGCGTTGGGCGCGCCCAAGCAAGAGTTTTTTATAGCAGAAAATCTCAAAAATCTTCCCCATATTCGTATTGCCATGGGGGTGGGTGGGAGTTTTGATTTTATTTCGGGACACCAAAAACGGGCACCGCAACTGTTTCGCAAAACAGGACTCGAATGGCTCTACCGGCTTATAAAAGAACCTGCGCGTGCGCAACGGATTTGGAATGCTACGGGAAAGTTTGTGGGGATGATGGTGCGGTAAAAATTCAATACACTCGTAATTGACGCGTATTGTGACTGTATTTCTCCTTTTCGTTTTACTGTTCTTCTGTTTTTTGAGAGAAATGCCATTTTTCAAAGGTGGTACTCATTTCTTCTGTTATGCCCTGTTCAATAGCAATGAGGTCTGTTTTTTGTTTCATAACCACCAGTTCCATTTCGGAATCGTCTTCTGGGGAAACTCCCAAATGTTCACGAATTTTGTCGAGGATAATGAGTATTTTGGTGACTTCTTCCTCTGTTCGAACATTAATCTGCAGGTCTATTTCTTCCCGTATATCCAAAATATGCCCTGACCGATTTTGGCTAATGAGCACAATAATGGCGAGGAATATGGCTTCGAGAGATACAATCATGGTGAGAAGCCCAAATGGAAAGGGATCAAAAACAGGAATTCCCGGCACAAATCCCGTGTTAATCGCAATCCAGATGAAAAACCATGTGGCGTTCACACTCAAGAAAAACACCGTCCCAAAGGCTTCGGTTAAAAAATCGGCAATTTTATCACTGATACCCCGTTGCAAATCCATCTTCGCTTTGAAGCTTTTTATTTTTTCTCTTCGGGCGCTTACCAATTGCTGATGAAGCTCTGGATCGTTGTGGAGGTGTTTTTTATACAGTGACATATGGGGATTTATAACTTTTCCCTTAGTGTAAACACTTCTTTTTAAAAGTCTAGGATTGGCGCTTATTATCCTTCTCCTCCGGGACGGTAATTGGGAGATTCTTGGGTGATGGTCACATCATGAGGATGGTTTTCTCGGAGTGATGCAGAAGTAATGCGAATGAATTTTGCTCTTTCGTGGAGTTCTTTGAGGTCTTTACATCCTTGGTATCCCAAAGATGAGCGCACCCCTCCCACCAGTTGGTACAGTTCTGCCCGTACGGATCCTTTAAAGAGTACGCGTCCTTCAATGCCTTCGGGAACAAATTTTTCACTGTCTTCCACATGGGCCTGCTGGTATCGCTCTTTTCCTCCTTCTTTCATAGCGCCCAAAGATCCCATTCCTCTATAACTTTTATAGGTTCGTCCTCCTACATATACCATTTCTCCTGGGCTTTCGGTGGTTCCCGCCAGGAGAGACCCAATCATAACCGCGTCGGCTCCGGCTGCCAGTGCTTTTGCGAGATCTCCTGAATATTTCACCCCTCCATCGGCAATGACCGAGAGTCCCAGTTCTTTTGCCTTTTTTGCGGTATCGTAAATGGCAGAAAACTGAGGAACTCCAATTCCGGTAATTACTCGTGTGGTACAAATAGAACCCGGTCCAATCCCTACTTTTACGCCATCTACTCCTGCTTTTGCCAAAAATTCGGCTGCTTCGGGCGTAGCAATATTTCCGGCAATAACGGTAATGTGCGGATATTTTTCTTTTACAAATTTTGCCGTGTCAAAAACTCCCTGAGAATGTCCGTGTGCGGTATCCACCACAAAGAGATCCACTCCCGCAGAAACGAGCTTAAAAACGCGTTCTTCCATGTTTTTTGCTGGACCAATGGCAGCGCCACACAGCAGTCGTCCTTCGGAGTCCAGCACGGCATGGGGAAAATCTTGTTTTCGTTCAATATCTCGTCTGGTCACCATGGCTACTAAATTCCCGTCGTGGGAAACAACGATCAGCTTGGAATGTTTTGAATCTTCCAAAAGCTCATACGCGGTTTCCAGATTTATGCCTTCTTCTGCGGTAAAAAGCCGTTCTCGTGGGGTCATGCGCTCTGCAACAGGGCACTGCGCATGGCGAGTAATAAAATAATCATTAGCCGTAATAAGCCCTAAAAGTTTTCCGTGGGGTTCTCCATTTTCGGTTACGGGAATGGCTTTATATCCTTTGCTTTTGCGAATTTCATAAATTTCTTGCACGGTTTGCTCTGGTGAAACCACAAATGGATCTTTGATGAATCCGTTCTCAAATCGTTTTACCCGCGCTACTTCTTGGGATTGTTCATCGGGATTCATATTTTTATGGATGATTCCGATCCCTCCGGAAAGCGCCATTTCAATTGCCATTTGGTGTTCGGTAACGGTATCCATGGCAGCGGAAATAATTGGAATTTTTAGTTTTAAAGTAGTGGAAATTTTTGTAGAAACATCGGTATTGGCGGGTAAAACCGCAGAGTATTGCGGTACCATCAATACATCATCAAAAGTGAGTTTTTGTTCGAATTCGTTATAAGACATAAAGAAAAATAAAAATTTTCTGGAGTGTGCCATATTTGCATCTCTTTCCACAAGTAAATGATAAAAAAAAGAATGGAAAAAAAGGGAGGTAGTAATACGGTATTACTGTATTACTTTTGTAAATGGCTTCTTATTTTTTGGAAATACTCAGCAAAACAAGCAGGCTATAAATCGCGCCTAACACAGATTTCTTTTTGAAATAATAAACGGAAAGAGGTAGTATAATTGAGCATATAATATCATTCTTTATTATGAAGAACCTGGTTTTGAAAATTCTTGCAGCAACAGCGTATATAATAATGGTGGCAGTAAATTTTTTGGCAAACAGTTTGCCGATCAACAACCGTTCCACAGGTCAAA
Source organism: Candidatus Peregrinibacteria bacterium (assembly GCA_037138215.1). GTDB lineage: Bacteria > Patescibacteriota > Gracilibacteria > CAIRYL01 > CAIRYL01 > CAIRYL01. The sequence continues at coordinate 13,009 of JBAXIU010000039.1, forward strand.
TCTCAGATGATTACCCGAATCTCTTTACACCTACCGGTTTCACATTCTCCATTTGGGGGTTAATTTATCTTCTTTTGGCGGGATATGTTCTGTATCAATTTAGAAAAAATAGTAAAAAAACAGAAGAGCTTATTAACACGATCAATCCTCTTTTTATCGCCACTTCACTCGCAAATATCTCGTGGATATTTGCTTGGCATTATGACTTTATTTCTCTGTCCGTGGTGATCATGACAGTACTCCTCTTTCTTCTTATCAAAATTGCCGATATTCTTCGCATTGAGCAATGTATTTCGTGGGAAAAGCTTTTTATCTGCGCACCTTTTAGCATATATTTTGGATGGATTACCGTCGCAACAATCGCGAATATTACAGTGTTTTTGGTCAGTATCGGCTGGGGTGGATTTGGCATTCCTGATTTTGTCTGGACCAGCATCATTTTGATGGTTGGAGCACTTATTGGAATCTTACGAATGAGAAAAGATGAAAATATCGTTTATGGATTGGTGTTGATCTGGGCGTATTTTGGTATACTTTTTAAACACTTATCCTCTGATGGTTTTGGAGGACAATATCCCAGCATTATCGGAACGGTGGGGGTTTGTTTGGTATTGTTTTTGTTTTTTGAAGGAAGACTTTTTTATAAACAATTTCTGAAGAGTGGAGTTGAATGAAGCGGACGCAAAACCGTTATCTCTTTCCTCTTTCTGGTTTCTGTTTTTCCTGCGATGAATGAGTAGCCTCGCGTCTCCCTTGTGTTGGGCGTGAATTGCCGTCGCGCTCTTTTGTTTCGCAAAACCCATTCTTAAACCTACACGGTTTTTTGCTTCTCTAAAGCTAAAAAAATGATTCAAACTGCAAGTTTGAACCAACACAAGAGTGAAATTTTTCTTTCACAATATCCCCTATTTACGCCATTATTTCAACGTTTTGGACAGCTCTGGTTGCAAACCTGCTCGAACACAAAAAATGATTCAAACTACAAATTTGAACCAACACAGGTTCTAAAGGACATCTATTCCTTTTTCTTTAAAAATATTTAAGAATATTTTTCCCTTTTTATAGGAAATTCTATTCCCGTAAACATTTATCTCTTTCAGTTGTGGTAATGTAAAAATCTCATTTGGGAGTGTTGTCAGAATATTTGAGTAAATATGTAAAACTCTAAGATTTGTTAAATTTTTAATTTCAGGCGGAATTGTTGAGATATTATTAGATCCGAGTTCTAATACTTGAAGGTTTTTTAACGAAAGAACCTGAGGGGGGAGTACCTCGAGAAAATTATAATTGAGCTTTAGTTCTCTAAGATTTGATAAATTCTGAATGGCATATGGAATTCTATCAAGGTTTGTGGCTGTAAGATTTAAAGATTCAAGATTCTTCAATTCCCAAATTTGATATGGTAGTCTAGAAAAATGAGTATAACTCAAGTCTAAATTTTTTAGGTTACTCAAATTTCTAATTGATGGAGAAATGTGTTTCAATAAATTATTTGAAAGGTTTAAAGATTCAAGATTTTTTAGTTCCCATATTTGCTCTGATATATCAGTAATGGGGATATTAAAAAGATTTAAATCTCTTAGATTCTTGAGATTACTCCTAAGTTTCAATTCGAAGTGCAACAGGGGAAACAATAGAGAGCGAACATA
>JBAXIU010000040.1:0-13785 GCA_037138215.1 Candidatus Peregrinibacteria bacterium
TTTTATCCTCAGCAGAGAGTTTGGAGAGATCTAATTCCTGTCCACCTCGCATACCACCCATTGGCGGGGTAATGCCATATTTGTCGAGAATTACTTTTACGGCAGCAAAATCATGGTTTTGTTTTGCAGTCTCAAAAGCAGTTTTATCCTCAGCAGAGAGTTTGGAGAGATCTAATTCCTGTCCACCTCGCATACCTCTTTCATGGCGCATTCCATGTTGAGGAATAGTAACGCCATATTGTGTAAGAAGGGTTTTTACGGCATCCTCTCCACCACTTTTTCGTGCGGCTTCAATAGCTGTTTTTTGCTCGGCGGTAAGTTTTGGTTTGTTCATAATTTGGCTTGCAAAAGCCGCTCCAGCGCCGGTGATGAGGACTACTCCTATTACCGCACTGGTAATGAGTACTTTTTTAGAGGGAAGTTCAAATTTCATACAAAAAGGGAAAAAGAATAAAGAATGAAGTGCACCTTCATTGGCTATTACGGAGGAGAGAAAAGATTTCTTTCATTTTTTTATGTGGCGATCATAAATCGTTCGGATCACTTTCTTTTAAAAAACTATATTTTGTGCTTGAATTTTATTTGAGACACTATATATAATGCACTCGCTTTTTTTGAGAACCTATGGATGCGCATTCTTCTTCAGATAATGCCATCCTTTCATCTCGCCCACCAAGGACCCGATGCGAGGTATGGACACGAGTTATGGGATACCATAGACCCGTGGCGAATTTTAATGTGGGAAAAAAATCGGAACACTATAGTCGGATGCACTTTTCTGAAAGCGCGAGTATGAATTCGCGTTTTTGTGCTGCATTCCAGGAGTAACGCTTTTTTTCAAACTCTCTTTTTTCTTTTCTATGCCCATTCACAAAATTCAAAAACGGAATGGTACTATTGCCGATTTCGCGCTTCAAAAAATTGAAGACGCCATTTTTTCTGCGGCAAAAACAGTGGGAGGACACGATCCTGAGATTGAAAAAAACATGGCAAAATTGGTGGAAACACGGTTGGAGTCTCAGTTTTCAGATCGCATTCCCACAGTAGAAGAAGTGCAAGATACGGTAGAAAAAGTGCTCATAGAGGCGGGACACGCACAAACGGCAAAAGCATATATTTTATACCGAGAAAAACGCACGGAACTGCGGGAAGATAAAAAGGTAACAGTAGAAGTGGAAAAAACAATCGATGAGTATTTGAATCAGGTAGATTGGCGCGTAAATGCCAATTCTAATCAGGGGTATTCTCTGGGCGGTATGATTTTGAATACGGCGGGAAAAGTAACGGCAAATTATTGGCTTTCTCATATTTATCCCCGAATGGTAGGGGATGCACATCGAAATGGGGATTACCATATCCATGACCTGGATATGTTTTCTGGATATTGTGCGGGATGGTCACTTCGCCGAGTGCTGCAAGAAGGGTTTAATGGCGTTCCGGGGAAAACAGAATCTGGACCACCCAAAAATCTCACTTCTGCGGTTTCTCAAATGGTCAATTTTTTGGGAACCCTCCAAAACGAATGGGCAGGGGCACAGGCGTTTAGCAGTTTTGATACCTATCTTGCGCCATTTGTGAAAAAATATGAGTTAGAATTGGAGGCAGATCTCGTAGGGGCGTATGGCGATACGCCCGTACCGCGCGATTACATCACTAAAAAAACTTACGAATTTGTACACCAAAATATTCAGTCTTTTGTCTTTAATCTCAATGTTCCCAGTCGGTGGGGGACACAGACTCCCTTCACCAATATTACGCTTGACTGGGTGTGTCCGGAAGATTTGCGAGAACAACAGCTTTTAATAGGGGGAGAGCTTTTCCCGTATGCCTTTGGGGAACTCCAAAACGAAATGGACATCATCAATAAGGCGTATATTGAGGTGATGACGGCAGGAGATGCTAAAGGGCGCGTTTTTACCTTTCCTATTCCGACTTACAATATTACGCCCGATTTCCCCTGGGATCACCCGAATACTGAAATGCTCTTTGAAATGACGGCAAAATACGGAATGCCGTATTTTCAAAACTTTCTCAATTCCGACCTCAAGCCCAACCAAGTGCGCAGTATGTGTTGCAGACTTCAATTACGGCTTGATGAACTTTTAAAACGGGGAAACGGGCTTTTTGGATCTGCAGAACAAACGGGAAGTATTGGAGTGGTAACCCTGAATATTGCGCGCATTGGATATACCTGCAAAGGGGATAAAAAGGCGTTTTTGGATCGTATTGCGCACCTCATGGAGCTTGCAAAAACTTCATTGGAAATGAAACGAGAGGTGATTCAAAAGTGGATCGACCGTGGAATTTTTCCCTATACCAAGCGGTATCTTGGAAATCTCCGGAACCATTTTTCTACCATTGGAATAAATGGCGTAAACGAAGCCATCCGAAATTTTACGGATGATGCACACGATATTGCGGATGAATGGGGACAAGAATTTGCCGAAGAAATTCTCCTTTTTATGCGGGAAAAACTGACAGAGTACCAAAAGGAAACGGGGAATTTGTATAATTTGGAAGCGACGCCAGCGGAAGGAACGACTTATAGATTGGCAAAAGAAGACCAAAAACGGTTCCCAGAAATTTTGCAGGCGGGAACAAAAGAGGCTCCGTATTACACCAATTCTTCGCAACTGCCGGTAGGATACACCGACGACGCTTTTGAAGCGTTAGACCTCCAAGATCGCCTGCAAACGCTGTATACCGGAGGAACTGTTTTACACCTATATCTTGGGGAACGGGTAAGTGATGCCACGGCGTGCAAAAAATTGGTAAAAACTGTGCTTTCTCAATACCGTTTGCCGTATATCACCATTACTCCCACTTTTTCTATTTGTCCCAAACACGGGTATTTATCTGGTGAGCATTATTTTTGCCCCAAATGTGATGCAGAAATAGGGTACACGGGGAGTGATAGGGATGAGGAGATGCGAAGGAATTACAAATGACAAATTACAAATGGTCGAATAATAATTTTGTTTTTTAATAACCAACTATGAAAAAAGGAGTACTTGACGACTTTTTATTGGATACAAGTAAAATTTTAAAAGCTGAATTTGAAAGAAGCTCAAACATAAGTCATAGAGGAGCAAAAGGGACAGCTAGAGAAAATATAATTCAAAATTTTTTAAAAAAAATCCTTGGTGATAAGTTTATTTTTGGAACAGGAGAGATTATTGATTCAGATGGTAATGTTAGTAAACAAGCAGATATTGTAATTTATGATAAAAATTTACCAATACTTGATTATGGAGGAGTTCAACATTTTTTAAGTGCAGGAGTATTGGCTCATATAGAAGTTAAATCTTATTTAAGTAAAGATGAATTAAAAAAAGCCATAGATATTTCGCGTTCAGTTAAAGAACTGAAATGGGATATTGAAAGTTCAATGTCATTTGGCAATATATTAACAGAAATTCCTTCATTTATATTTGCTTATTCAGGAGTACAAAAAAAATCTTTCAAAAAAAACATTAATGATTTTTTCTCTATACCTTCTACTCAACTTATAAATGATCAACAATTAGGGTGTGCGAAAAAAGAACCAAATATGATTTGTGTTTTAAATGAATATATTATGGTAAATAATTCAGACTTATCTGATGAAGGTGAAAAACACTTTCTAAATTGCTTTTTATTTATTGAAACGAAAGAGAAGACTCTTAGAGTTTTTTTTCTAAATCTCTTTTCGAGAATGCAAAAAAATTGGATAGGGATTCCTAAACTTGGTAATTACTGCAATAAGCCTACATATACCGAGCTCTTAGAAATGCTATTTTAAAATGCTCCTTTCTGCTCTCCAACGGCTTACGCTCCTCGATTATCCCGGACATATTGCGTGTATTGCGTTTCTTCCGGGATGCAATTTGCGGTGCCACTACTGCCACAATAGCGAGTTTGTTCTTCCAGAAAAACTCGAGAAAATTTGTCATTCCTTTATTCCCGAGGAAATATTTTTGCAATTCCTTAAAAAACGGGTAGGAAAGCTGGAAGGAGTAGTGATTTCCGGAGGCGAGCCCACCATTCATAAAAACCTTCCTGAATTCCTGAGGAAAATAAAAGCTCTGGGGTTTTTGGTAAAACTGGATACAAACGGAACCAATCCAACAATTCTTAAAAAAATTCTTGATGAGCAAGTGGTGGATTTTGTTGCCATGGATGTGAAAGTGTCTATCGAGAAATATGGGGAATTTTGTGGAATACCTCAACATTCCCACATCCTTCCTTCTCTGAAACAAAATATTACGCAATCACGCGACCTACTCTTTTCTTCTGCTATCGACTACGAACTCCGCACCACACTGGTAAAAAACTTTCATGATGCAACAGAGTTTGAGCGATTATGTACCTTTGTGAAGGGAACAAAAAAATGGGTACTCCAAAACTTTCGTGTGACGGGCGGATGCTTAAGTCCAAAATGGGAACGGTTTTCTGGCTTTTTGGAAGACGAAATGCAAAAAATGGTAGAATATGCGAGGGGGAAGGGGATTGCGACGGAATATCGTTAACAATTCCGGTTTTCCTTCATTGTACATTTTTACCTTTTCTATGAAGTATTTTACCACTCAATATTTTTTAAAAATCATAAAAGTTATAGGAGCTGTCCTTTTCTTGGGCTATGTTTTGCTGTGCGGTTTTATGTTTTTTGAGCAAAAGGATTTTATATTTTTCCCTACCAAAACCGTTGCAGAAATTCCAAAGAATATGAATATTTCAGAGGTCTCCTTTCTTACTGCGGATGGTATCGCCTTAAATGGCTGGTATCTTGATAATCACTCCGAAAAAACGGTTCTCTTTTTTCATGGAAATGCGAGAAATATTTCGGCTCTTCAGGATCGATTGCAACTTTTTCAGGAACTCAAAGTGAATGCTCTGGTGTTTGATTACCGAGGATACGGAAAAAGTGGTGGAAAAATAGCAGCAGAACAAGATCTTTCTACCGACGCCAATGCGGCTCTCAAATACCTTCAGGTAGAAAAAAATATTTCTCTCCCAAATATAATCCTCTGGGGGCATTCTTTAGGGGGCGCGGTTGCCATTGATACTGCTCAAAATAAAGATGTTTTTGCGGTTATTGTGGAATCCAGTTTTTCTTCTCTCGATGATATGGCAAGAAAAAATTTTTGGTATCTTCCGACTCCATTCATTCTCCATTTTCATTTTCAAAGCATTGAAAAAATTTCAAATATTTCCTCTCCCATTCTTATTGTGCACAGTAAAGATGATGAAATGATCCCGTTTCCTCAAAGTGAAGCTCTTTTTAAAGCGGCAAAAAGTCCAAAACAATTTTTAGAGATTTCCGGATCCCATAATAATGGATTTACAGATTCCTATTCGGTATATTTTCCGGCGGTACAAAAATTTTTCCTTTCCCATGCACTTCCTCATTAAAATTGCTCCAGAAATTTCTGTAAAAAGCCCAAAAGTAAAACGGCGTATGACGCGGCAATTAAAAGAAAATATCACGATTCCCTTAAAAACATTGTCTCCCGAAATAATTATTACGGGTGGATGGGACAGAGTAGAAATAGAAACCCCCGATACCGTGGAAATTTTTCAAAATATGGAACGCATCCTCGCCAGAACGCCAGGAATTGCCTTTACTCTTGCCGGGAAACGCATTGCCAATAGTACGGAAATACCAAAAAACCCCTCTTTTACATTTCCAGACGGAGAAAGCAAAGGAACCGCTGAAATGGAACATATTGCGAGTGTGATTACCGAATCCTATCAAGCACATCTCCAAAATATGTCATTTGTGGTCCGAATCAAGCGCTCTGGAGTGCATTCGTTCACTTCTCCAGAAATAGAACGGTTTGTGGGCGGAGTGATTTTACAAAATATTCCTAGTGCGCGGGTAGATCTCCACACTCCACAAATAATGGTTACCGCAGAAATAAAAGAAAAAACGCTCTTTATTCCCCATAAAAAAATAATGGGAATGGGAGGATTTCCGATTCAAAAACTCAATCGTGTGCTCATGCTTATTTCTGGAGGGTACGATTCTGGTGTTGCCGCATATCTCATGATGAAGCGCGGGTGCGCTGTGGATTTTTGTTTTTTTAATCTGGGAGGGCAAGCGCATGAGGTGGGTGTAAAACAGGTTTCGTATTATCTTTCCAAAGAATTTTCTCACGGATATGTGGGGAATATTTTTACCGTTCCGTTTGAGGGGGTCGTAAAAGACCTCTTGGAAAATACTCCCGCACGATACCGAGGAGTATTATTAAAACGCATGATGCTGAGATCTGCTGAGCAGATTGCAAAAGAGGGGAAACACATTGCCCTGGTAACGGGAGAGAGTCTCGCACAGGTTTCCAGTCAAACCCTTAAAAATCTCACCGTTATTGAGGATGCGGTTCAAATTCCTGTGTTTCGTCCGCTTCTCACCATGGAGAAGCAGGAAATTATTACCCTGGCAGAAAAAATCGGAACGGAAGTTTTTGCGAGGAGTATGCCGGAATACTGTGGTGTTATTTCCCAAAAACCCAGTACGGGATCTGATAAAAAGGATATTTTAGAAGCAGAATCACATTTTCATTTCCCGGTTTTAGAAGATGCCATTGTGAGAAAAAAACGCGAAGGAGTGCAGCAAGTGGAAATGAATGTCGCAGATATTGGAAATGTAGAGCGAACAAGCGAGGTGGAAGAAAATTCTATTCTCGTAGACATTCGTGCGCCAGGAGAGCAACAACGCTCACCTCTCAAAGAAGTGCATATTTGCATTCCGTTTTATGATCTCAAAGAAAAAATTCTCACCTTAGACGCTTCCAAAACCTATCTCCTTTTTTGTCAAAAAGGAGTGCTTAGCCGGCTTCATGCGCTGTATTTACAAGACAAAGGACTCAAAATAAAAATTTATAGACCGGAATAAACAGAGCCTCCTTCCCATACCCCTTTTTTTCTGCCACAATAACAAGGATATTTTACCAGAACTATGACGCTCCACGAATGTATTGTCTCTGAAGATTTTGCAGGAAAACGGCTGGATGTTTTTTTATCGGATTCCCTGGGAGAACAATATTCCCGAACATTTATTCAAAAACTCATAAAAGATTCTCTCGTGTTGGTGAACGGGAAATGTATTTCCAAAGTTGCGTATATCGTAAGTGAAGATGACAGTGTTTCTGCATCTCTTCCAGAACCGCTGGCAGATGCCAAATTACTACCGGAAAACATTCCTCTTTCCGTTCTTTACGAGGACGATGATGTGCTCATTATCAATAAATCTTCTGGTATTTGTGTGCACCCGGATCATGCCCACCAGAGTAAAACCATTGTGAACGCCGCATTATTTTATTGCGGAAAAAGCCTTTCGGGTATTGGAGGAGTCCTTCGCCCAGGAATTGTGCATCGTCTCGATAAGGACACTTCTGGGGTTCTTTTGATTGCTAAAAACGATATGGCGCATCGGCATTTTGCAAAAGAAATGGCAGAAAGAAGAGCAAAAAAAGAGTATCGCACACTGGTGTTTGGAAAACTAAAAAATGCAGAGGGGAGTGTGGAGGCTCCAATTGCCCGGGATGAACGGGATCGAAAAAAAATGGCAGTGTCCAATGCATCTCATGCAAAGCCGGCGCTCACGCATTTTTTTCTCCAAGAGGTTTTTCAAGATCCACTCGTTTCTCTGTTACGAGTTCATATTGTCACTGGGCGAACTCACCAAATTCGCGTGCATCTTTCTTCTATTGGTTTCCCCGTGGTAGGGGATGAAACATACGGAAATGAGACGATGAATAAACAGTTCCAAAAAGATTTTCCGCTGAAACGTATTTTTCTCCATGCGGAGCGATTAGAAATTGCATTTCCCAATGGCGAACGCAAAGAATTTTATGCGCCATTACCAGAAGATTTGGAGAAGACGGTAAATATGTTGGAATTATAATATATGGCAAAACGCGTTCTGGTGGGGCTTTCCGGCGGATTGGATTCTACTATTTCTGCATTTCTTTTGAAACAGCAGGGATATGAAGTAATTGGTGTGCATTTTCAGCTCTGGCATGATCCCAAAGCGCCTGAAAACCAAAAAGATTTGCCAGAAAATAAGTGCTGTAGTGTACGAGACTTAATGCTGGCGAGAACGGTGGCAAAAAAGTTAGATATTCCTTTTTTTGTGTTCGACTTTCGGGAACGGTTTTTTCGGGATGTGGTGCAAGATTTTTTGACCAGATTTGAAAAAGGTCTCACCCCAAACCCTTGCGTGGAATGTAATCGCAATATTAAATTTGGATATTTTTTAGAGAAAATGACCGAACTGGGTGCAGATTTTGTCGCGACAGGACATTATGTCCGCAATGAATGGAATGATGAAACACAAGAGTTTGAACTTTTGAGGGGGGGGGACCACATAAAAGATCAAACCTATTTTCTCTATTCGCTTACCCAAGAAAAACTACGGCATACCCTCTTTCCTGTAGGGAACCTAACGAAGCCAGAAGTTCGAGAAATGGCTATAGGAAATGGATTTGAAGAGTTTGCCAAAAAACGGGAATCTCAGGGGGTCTGCTTTTTTCCCGAAAAAACATATCATGAGTTTTTAAAGAGACACCTTCCTCATGGCTTTATAAAAGGAGATTTTAAGGAGTTGAAAACAGAAAAAGTATTGGGGCAACACGAAGGAGTGCTGCTTTTTACCGTTGGACAACGCGCGAGAATACCGGGGTGTATTGCCCCAAAGTATGTTTTAAAAACTGATCCCCAAACCAATACGGTTTGGGTGGGGGAAAACGAAGACCTTCTCCGAACACAGATTTTTTTGGAAAATCTTTCCTGGACGGGAAAACCGTTGGAAGATGGATCGGAAGCAGAACTCAGTATTCGCCACGGAGGGAAATCTGTAACGGGAGTATTTCACAATAATCCCCTTGAGAAGGGGATTGGGGTTATTTCTCTCTCTACGCCGCTTCGGGCACTTTCTCCCGGACAAAGCGCTGTTTTTTACAGTGGGAAGAAAGTTTTAGGAGGAGGTATCATCCAAAATTCATCATCCCTCTTATGAGGCATGATGATGCCCATGATGGTGATGGTGATGTTTTTTTGCAATGCGAATTCGAGATGCTTCTCTTTCAATCGCTAACAAAATAGTCGCGTGTTCTTCTCCTTCGAGATTTTCAGCATTTTTTCGAAGTTCTTCAGCCCGTGCTTTTGCCTTTTCTGCAGCCTCAATATCAATATCTTCTGCTCGTTCTCCATCATTTACCAAAAGTGTGAGGGTTTCTCCATGGAATTCCATACATCCCCCAATAGACAATAAAAAATGGGTTCTTTCCTCTGCATCACGGACTATAATTTCGCCTCCTTCGCTCAGTGCCCCAATAATGGGCATATGGTGGGGGAGAATAGTCACTTGCCCGCCTAAAACGGGAAGTGTTGCAGAAACCACCTCTTTTTGGAAGAGGACTCGTGCAGGCGTGATGATTTTGAGAAGAAAAGAAACCATGTCAAAAAAAGAGAATTATGCGGCACTGAGAACCTCATCAATATTTCCCTTCAGATAAAATGCTTGCTCTGAAACATGATCCAGTTCTCCAGAAAGAATTTTTTCAAATCCATCAATATTATCGGCAACCGTTACATATTGCCCAGGACATCCATTAAACTGCTCTGCCACGAAAAGGGGTTGAGAAAAGAATTTCTGAATTTTTCGAGCTCGAGCTACCAGTTTTTTGTCGGATTCGGAAAGCTCTTCCATTCCAAGAATAGCAATAATATCTTGTAAATCTTTATATCGCTGAAGTACTTTTTGCACACCACGAGCCGTTTCATAATGCCGTTTCCCTACAATAGCAGGGTGCAAAATAGCCGAGTTTGAGTCCAAAGGATCTACTGCGGGGTAAATTCCAAGCTCTGCAATTTGACGGGAAAGCACCACTGTAGAGTCTAGGTGCGCAAAAGTATTTGCAGGAGCCGGATCTGTGAGGTCATCTGCAGGAACATATACGGCTTGTACAGAAGTAATGGATCCTTTTTTCGTAGAAGTAATTCGTTCTTGGAGTTGTCCCATTTCTTCTGAAAGAGTGGGTTGGTATCCTACTGCTGAAGGGATTCGCCCGAGAAGTGCCGAAACCTCTGATCCCGCCTGGGTAAATCGGAAAATATTATCAATAAAAAATAACACATCCTTTCCTTCTGCATCTCGGAATTCTTCTGCCATGGTTAGCGCTGTAAGCGCTACTCGTTGACGACATCCAGGAGATTCATTCATCTGCCCAAAAACTAGCGCTGTTTTTGCCAATACTCCCGAATCCTTCATTTCGTGGTAGAGATCATTTCCTTCTCGGGTTCGTTCTCCTACTCCAGCAAAAACCGAATATCCTCCGTGTTCTTGTGCAATATTTCGGATGAGCTCTTGAATGAGGACTGTTTTTCCTACTCCTGCTCCTCCAAAAAGTCCTACTTTTCCTCCACGCATAAAAGGGCAGATAAGGTCGATAGACTTAATCCCGGTTTCAAATACTTCTGTTTTAGTAGATTGTTCAGAAAAACTAGGAGCATCACGGTGAATAGAGGATACTTTTCCTCCTTTATGAAACTCTTTCTCGTCAATTGCTTCTCCTAAAACATTAAACATTCGTCCTAAAACCTGTGGTCCCACGGGAACAGAAATGTGAGCTCCTGTATCGGTTACTTTCATTCCTCGCTGAAGTCCATCGGTAGATCCCATGGCTACTGCTCGTACACGGTTTCCTCCGAGGTGTTGTCGAAGCTCCAGTGTCAGGATTCCTTTTTCGGTTTCCACAGTAAGGGCGTCGTACATTTGAGGAAGTTCACTTCCGAAAGGAAATTCAATATCTACTACAGGTCCTACGACTTGAATCAATTTTCCAAATTTTAGGTCAGATGCATTCATAAAAGAAAGAAAAAAAAGGAAGAGAAAGAAAAATTATCGCTGAAGGGCTTCCATTCCAGCGCACAGCTCTGCAATTTCTTGTGTAATTTTTTGTTGACGGATTTGGTTATAGCTGAGATTTAAACTAGCAACCATGTCGTTAGCGGCATCCGTTGCCTGTTTCATCGCCATCATTTGGAGTGCTTCTTTGGATGCGTTGGATTCCAAAAGCGAGTAGAGCAGTTCCATCTCTAAAAACTGGGGGATAATTTTTTCCAAAAGGACTTGAGGAGAGGGTTCTATAATAAAATCGAGTGGTGCATATTCTTTTTGAATTTCTTCCGAAGAAGTATCTGCAATTTCTTGTGCCACTTTCTTTTCATCAATCGGGAACAAAACGGAATTTCGTACTTTTTGCAAGAGGGGAGAAAGATACTGTGTCCAAATAATTTCCACACGATGAACCCGTTTAGAGAGGAGTTCCTCTGCAATAATTTGTGCAACAGCTCTCATTCCTAAAGGAGTAGGCTGTACTAAAATATCATGAAAGGTTGCTACCACATTATCTTTTATTCCCTGTGCCCGCATAAGTACTTGCTCTCCTTTTTTTCCGATAATAATAAATTTCGTTTGTCGCCCTTGCCGTTCTTTTAAAATTTGAAATAAAAACTTAATGACATTGGTATTAAATGGACCGCAAAGACCTCTGTTGCTGGTAACCACCACATATAAATCAGTATCTCCTTCTGAATTGGAGAGAAAGGGATGGGAGAGGGTATCTCCTCCGGTTTTTTGCATTGCTTTAGAAATCTGTTGAAGGATTCCCAACATTTCCTGAGCATACGGACGAATGGCCATTACCGATTCTACGGCACGGCGCATTTTTACACCGGAAATCATCTCCATTGCTTTGGTGATTTTTCCAGTGGATCTTACTCCCTTTATTCGCCGTTTAATATCTCGTGCAGAGGACATGAATAAAAACCGTAAAGAAAATTAGAGTGAAAATGTCTTTTTAAAGTCTACCAGAAAGGCTTTGAGGCTTTCTTCTGTTTTTTCAGAAATCATCTTTTCAGAAATAATAGCTTCCAAAATTTCTTTTCCGCTGAGTTCCAAATCAGAGAAAAACTCTTCTTCAAAGCGAGAAATATCTTCCACCGCAATATGATCCATGTGTCCTCGAGTGAGAGCGTACATAACCAATGATTCTTTCTCTACGGACAATGGACTAAATTGGGGCTGTTTTAATACTTCTACCGCTCGTTTTCCGCGCTCAATAAGGCTTCTGGTTTTTTCATCCAGATCAGATCCAAATTGTGCAAACGCTTCTAATTCTCGAAACTGTGCGAGATCCAAACGGAGCTTTCCTGCTACCTGTTTCATGGCTTTAATTTGTGCAGAAGATCCTACTCGTGAAACAGAAAGTCCCACATTAAGCGCTGGACGAATTCCCTTATAAAAGAGATCTGTTTCGAGATAGATCTGACCATCAGTGATAGAAATCACATTGGTAGGAATATATGCTGACACATCTCCTGCTTGCGTTTCAATAATCGGTAATGCCGTAATAGACCCCCCCCCGTAGTTTTCGTTGAGCTTTGCTGCTCGCTCCAAAAGGCGGGAGTGAAGGTAAAACACATCTCCAGGATATGCTTCTCGTCCTGGGGGACGACGGAGGATAAGTGAGATTTGTCGATATGCTACGGCGTGTTTCGAGAGGTCATCATAGACAATGAGCACATCTTTTCCCTGATCCATAAAATATTCTGCTAATGCACAGCCGGCATACGGAGCAATAAAGGAGAGAGCAGCTGGCTCTGAAGCCCCTGCAACCACTACGGTGGTGTATTCCATCGCTCCTGCTTTTTCCAGTTCCGCTGCGATTCGTGCTACTTTTAAGGCTTTTTGACCAATAGCAACATAAATACAAATCACATCTTTTCCTTTTTGGTTTAATATCGTGTCAATTGCCACTGCTGTTTTTCCTGTTTGGCGATCTCCAATAATCAGCTCTCGTTGTCCTCGTCCAATAGGGATAAGAACATCAATGGCTTTAATTCCCGTTTGCAATGGTTGATGTACTGATTTTCTGGTCATTACGCCCGGTGCTACTTTTTCAATAGGGTATTCTACTGCGGTTACCATATCACCTTTTCCATCTACGGGTTCCCCTAACGCGCTAATAACTCTTCCAATCATTGCTTCTCCTACAGGAACAGAAAGAATTTTTTTTGTTCTGCTCACCATATCTCCCTCTTTTACTGTTTCTGCTCCTTCTAAAATCATCACTCCCACTTCTGATTCTTCCAGGTTAAATGCTACTCCTATGGCTCCACTTTCAAACGAAAGCATTTCAGAAACCATGACTTCGGAGAGCCCCGAAACCCGGGCTACACCATCTCCGGCTTCTAGTACTTTTCCCACTTCCTCTCGTACAGCAGAGGCTTTAAAAGACTCCATTTGTTTTTTCAGCTCTTCGAGAAGGGGATTTTGAACAGTATGAGACATAAAAAAAGAAAGAAAAAAGAAATATTACCGAGTCGTTTCGGGGATTCCCAAATGACGAGAAAGGTGGGAAATGCGTTTTTTTACACTTCCATCCCATTGTACTTCTGGAGAAGAGAGAATTGCACCTCCTATAATACCGGGATTGGTCGTATACGAAATATCGTAGTGTTCTGCGAAAAAGAGATGAGGAATTGCTTCTTCTACAGTTGTTTTTAGAGAAGGAGATGCCGGAGTAGCGGTTTGGACTACTACAGGAATGCGTTTTTCTGCTTCTAAAATCTGAGATTCTACGCTTGAAAAGATGCGTCCTAATCGCCGTAACTTCTTTTTCCGACGCAAAAATTCTAAATACTGCGTCACCAGATTCGGAAGATCTTCAGAAGAAACTCCTTCAGAAAGGTTTATGAGGAACGCCGCCAACTGTTTCTCGGAAACGAGCATGAGGGGAG
>JBAXIU010000041.1:0-12589 GCA_037138215.1 Candidatus Peregrinibacteria bacterium
ATGTTCGCTCTCTATTGTTTCCCCTGTTGCACTTCGAATTGAAACTTAGGATTTACCCGATGGATTTCAAACGAAAGCGAAACACTCCCCCTGCCTTCGGCATCCCCCTCAAAGAGGGGGGTAGGGGGGAGTTTTTCTTGGCTTTGTTCTTTCATAATTTTTTGCAGGCGTTTAGAAGTGGTTTGAATGGCTCCATGATTAATATCACTGGCAATCCACCGCCGACCGAGTTTTTGTGCCACGGCTGGCGTTGTCCCACTTCCACAAAAAATATCGAGAACAAGATCACCAGGATTGGAAGAGGCTTTGATAATGCGCTCTAAAAGGGCTTCTGGTTTTTGGGTGGGGTAGCTTTGGTATTCCTTTGAAATTGGAGAGGTTGCACTTTGGCTCCCTATATCTGTCCATGTGTCTGTAATAGTTTTTCCTTCGTCCGCGTAAGTAATATATTGTCTTCCATTCTTTTCTTGGACCCTGTATTTTCTGCCTTCTTCATCAATATTTTTATAGTGCATCTCTATTGTTGATTTATCGTACTCTGTTTTAAAAATTTTATCTTCTATTGAGAAGTGATAATCTTTACTTTTTGAGTAAACGAAAATATTATCATGTTTTCTTGAAAAAGATTCTTTTGCTGTTCCACCTGCTCCATACCCCCACACAACCTCATTCACAAAATTCTCTCCCCCAAAAACCTCATCCATCAGGCATCGCAAACGGTGGCTTTGGTGCCAGTCGCAGTGCAAGTAAATACTTCCTGTTTCGCTCAGCAATTCCCTCAGCAAAATGAGTCTTTCGTACATAAACTGCAAATACTCATCATTTGCCCACATATCGGCATATTGTACCTGTTCCAGCGTGCTTTGTCCCTCGCCTTCTAGTGCGGTACCTTTCATTCCTCGCAATTCCACCTTTCTAATATAATCAGCTTTACTGTCAAATGGCGGGTCTATGTACACCAAATCTACTTTCCCTCTGTATTTTTCCAGCAAATGCCCCATTACTTCCTTATTGTCTCCATAAAACAGTAAATTACTCCATTCTTCTTTTTCTTCCCCCTCTTTGAGGGGAACTGAGGGGGAGGCAGAAAACACTTCCACCTTTTGTGCAGGAAACGGCTCTATGGTGTCAATTCCTCGTTTTCCTACCCAATGCATCCACGGACGCCCTTTGACTTTAGAAACAGCTTGGGAAAGAGGTTTTTGAGGGGTCATAAGGAGAAAAAAATTATTTTGAAAGACTTTTGAAAATTTTTAATAAAAGCTCTTCGTTTTCTTCATCTTCGTAAAATATTTTTTCAATAATTTCCCGAAGAAGATCTTTTGAAATTTGTCCTTTTGCTACTTCTACCACCACATTTTCCATCTCAATAATAAATTTTTCGGCTAAAGCATTGCTGTAATTGATTCCTAAAAAGAACGCTCCGAGGGCAAGTGCCGTTCTTTTGTTTCCGTCCGAAAAACAATGAAATTGTGTAAAAGAAAAAACAAGGTGAGTTACTTTATCAAAAACCTCTGGATAGTAGTCATCATTTTGGATATGCGCCAAAACACTTTCTATTTGCCCCATATCTTTTACTCCATACAGTCCACCATTATCTCGCACAATAAATTCATGGATTTCAAGAGCTTTTTCTGCCGTTAAATAGAGGTATTTTCTCTTCATTATCGGTCTTTTAAACGATCAAAAACATCTTTATTTTTCTTCATCATTTCTAAAAACTCTCCTGTTTTCTCTCCCACAAATTTTGCTTCTTCTCCCAAAAATCGCTCGTATTCTTCAGGAGTAAGGGCTTCAATGTATGGCTGTAATGCTTCGTGCAAAATTTCTCGAAAAGCTTTATCTCTACTTGCCATAAGGGTTCTTGCGGTTTCTCGTGGTCGTCTTAAAAAAGGACTCTCAAAACATTCTTCAAAAATGGTTTCGGTTTCTTCTGATGAAAGCATTCGTCCCTTTTTCTCAAATGCTTTTTGTAGCGCCTCTGCAATACCCTCTTCATACCCAGAAATCACATCGATGATTTCTCTGTAAAAAGTATTCCGTACATTTTCTCGTTCACTCAGTTTGAGGAGTTTTTTATACTCATGGGCACTTTCTCCAAAAAGATTTTGATAAATACGATTGGTAAAGTGTGCATATTTTATATTGTTTCCTGGCACGCATTCTTGCAATGCAGAAGTAAATTTTTTTCTCACCTCCGTATTGCCAATATAGCTGGAAAGAAAGGTCTGATCATGATGATTGATATATTTTGTATTTCCTCCTGTTTTTTCCCGTATGCTCCCAATGGCAATATCTAAAAGACGAGAACGAAGTTTTTTGGCTGCTTCACTTTCTTGAAGAAGCATTCCTATATTCAAAAATGCTCGAAAATCAAAGACGGAAAGCCTTGTTATTTTGGTGCCGACATCCGTGCCGGCACCAAACACAGTTTTCGCTTTTTCAAGGCGTTTTCCCGTAAGAATTTCATATCCATTCTTTCCCAGTTCTTCTTCATTTTTTTCAATATTCCTCTCCAGAGTTCTTTCCTCTACTTCATAAAAACTTGCTACATCGCGCTTCAAAATGCAAATTTTCCCCTCAAAAACAAAATGAGGAATATTTTTTATTTCCTCTTTAATCCTCTCTATTGCAAAAGGATTATTGAGAATATTTTGCCGATCAATGTTTTCAAGAGAATCCATAAATGTAATACAGAAAATTATGATTTCAAAAATTTTCTCACTTCCCCTTTTGCTGGGCTTTCGGAGAGCCTTTCAAAATTTTCGATAAGTTCAAAGCGAACTTCATGGGGATTTATTTCCGCAATGCGTCGGAGTTTTTTTGCCTTTTGCTGAGTAATGGCATTCATTTCCTCGTCGTCTTTTGGCTTTATCTCAACAATACACACCTTTCCATCCTTTTTGCGAATGAGAAAATCAGGAGTGTAGCGATGCCAAAGATTATCCACCCCTTTGTACCAAAACCAAAAATCAGTTTTTTCTGGCGTGGTAATAGCACCGGTAAAGTACACATCTTCAATATTTTTACTCTCCTCTCCTATTTGTTCCAAAAGCCACTCAAAAAAGGCTTTTTCGTCCTGTGAGTCAAAATTATAGGGAGAATAATGGAACCCCATTTCTTCGCCCTTATGCTCTAAAAGACGGTTCTCATCTGTATATCGAATCTCGGCATAATAGTTCCCTTCACTGTCTTGTAAAAATCCTTCTTTTTTTAAGAGGACCAATTCTTGCCGTTCTCTTTTTACTTCTGTGTCCCATCTTTCTCCAAAAAGAGATTCTATTTGTTCTCCAATTATTTCCAACTCTTGGGCGGTAAAATCCAAATCATTATGGAGTTTTTTCATTTCTGCCAAAAGCGGAAAAAATGGGAGTGCATATTTTCGTGCTACAATATTTGCCCCTTCGGGAAGAGAAAAACGCATTTTTTGCACTTCCTTTTGTATTACTTCCTTCTCTTGCAATTTCCCCTTTTTCTCGTGATCTACAGTCGAATCAAAAATGACGGTTTCAAACATTTCTTTCCCACGCAAAAAAGGAACCAAGGTAATGGAAATATTTTTAAGAATTCCCTCTTTTTCTTTCACAAAAACACGCTCTACTTCAAAAAATAAAGACGGAATATGTGTTTTGCGAAGTATTATTTTTTTCGTTTTTCCCGTTTTTACTTGGATTAAGTCATCCAAACTTTTTCCGTATGTTTCTTGCAGTTGTCGATCGAGCGGTTTTATATTTTTTTCTGAGAGATAAATGCGGGCAGGCTTTGTATTGCCGACTATTTGTCGCATACAACGAGTAGAAGCCTGTAAAGTAAGATTATTGCTCCCTTTTATTTCTCGTGCCAACGCACACGCAAAAAGAGCTGGACAATCCCATCCTTCCGTTCCCATTCCCACCAACAAAATAACACGATGAGGAGATTCTTTCCGGTGAAAGTTATCAAAAGCATTTTTTGCTTCTTTTGGAGCTTTGGAGTGGCATTCTGTTACGAGTGACGCATCGTATCCGCTTTGGATTACGGCTTGCTCTATTATGGGACGGAGTGTTTTGAGATCATCTGTATTGGGGAAATACAACGCTATTTTCGCAGGAATACCCTGAGGAGTTTGAACTGTTCCATATTCTGTAAAAAAATCAGAAATAACCTCTTGCACAAATCCTTCATCGGTCACATTCCGATATGCTCGAATAGAATTTTTCACACTTTTTAAAATTCCATCTTCAATCCCTTCAGAAATACCATACCAATATATAACCTCTTTGAGCATTTGTTTTTCAAAATACGGGGTTCCCGTAGTATTTACCACCACTTTTACATCCGATTCATTTGCCAGGTAATTTACCGTTTGGCGTACCTTTTTCAGGTCTTCTCCCATATTTTGCCCATACAATCCATGGGCTTCATCGGAAAAAATCCCAAGATTTTTGAGGAAAGCAATTTTTTGAAGACGAAGATTTGCTTCAGAAATGACTTCTGCTTCTTGTTTTTCAGTAAGAATGGATATTTGGTTTTTCTTTCCTCGAAGAGTTCTTTTTTGAATACGAATTTTTTCAGTATTCGTAATGACGACATAAAAATTGTTCCCTTCAATAAGAGGCAATTCTTTTGCTTCACTGGCTACTACAAATTTAAGATTTTGAATAAATTTTTTATAGAGCCGTAAAGGAAGAATTTTTTCAAATGGAATCGCTTGTACTTCACGAAGTGCCCGAAAAATAGTGTTTCCAGGGGCAAAAACAAGCGCATTTTTAAGAAATCGGTCATCTCCCGTTTCCATTGCTAAAGCAAATTCAATGGCAATAATAGCTCCAATAAGCGTGGTTTTCCCCGCGCCCATAGCAAGTGCTAAAATATAACTGGGATATTCTAATGTCATCATCTCTCGTGTCGCCTCTAAAGAGTATTTTTTCACAAAACTATCATCGGTTTTTATTTTTTCAAGTATTCCACTTGCTCCTGAATCTCCCATAATTTTCATCACTTCTTCCTGTTTATACGAAACTCCCAATACATCCAAAAGGTCTTTCCCTGTGTAATACTCTTGATATACATCAAAAATATGAGGCGTATTTTTTATCACTCTGAGATATAAATAGACTTCTATTGCCAAAAACTGAGCTTTTCTAAGAAAGCGAAAAGATGAATCTTCTTGTTTCTGAAAACTGAGAATTTCTGAAATTTCTGCAAACTCTGAAACATACCCCTTATCCCTCCATTCGGAGACTTCATTTGCCAAAAGTTCGGAAAGAGAAAGGGACATTACTTTGAGGAAATTTTTAAAGAAAACTCTTTTTCAGTGTACCGCATTTCTCATTTTTCCAAACGCTAAAATAAGATTCATGAGCGACCTGAATTCTTGTAGGAGTAAAATTCTCTTTTTTTGAGATAAAGATAAAATTTTCCTTTATTCGTTATCCTCAAAAAAATCATAAATTTTCCCCATCGCCTGTTCCGCAATAGTATCCCATACAAATCGTTCTTCCTGGGATTTTTGAAGTCCTTCTGCTCGTAATTTTTCTTGCAATTCTGGTGAGGAAAATATTTTTTGCATAGCCCTGAACACTGCATTCGCAGACGCAGGATCTATTTTTAATCCGGAGTCGTCTATAATTTCTGGAAGCGCTGAAAATTGAGAAGAAATCACTGGACATCCCGCTGCCATTGCTTCTAATACCCGCATTCCAAAACCCTCAAAAAGGGAGGGATATACCAATGCTTTTGCCAAGGAATAGAGCGCAGAGAGGTCTTCTGGAGGAACCGACCCAATGGCATATACTCCCCGCCGATCGCCATAAACCTGGTGTTTTACATCTCCTGCCAAAACCAGATCCCATGATTTATGCCCATTACGAGCGCGATGAAGAGCATAAGATTTGAGGAGCAGTGGAAGATTTTTTTGTTTTTCCGAACTGCCCATATACAAAAAAAACTCGTCCGGGAGAGCATACTTTTCTTTTACCGCCTGGAGCACTTCTTCGTCTTCCACCCTCTCTATAGGAGCCGACATCCCCCCCGCCAGAACCGTTATTTTTTCTTCCTCTCCGCCAAAAGTGCGTAAAACATCATTTTTTGTAAAACACGATGGCGTAAATATCAGAGAAGCCTCGTAAACTTCTGTTTTAAGGCGCGAAAAATTCACCCGGAAAATATTTTTCTGGGCAGAAAAAAACTCAGGAAAATGAACAAAGAGGAGATCGTGCAGAAAGATCGCCTTTACCCCATTCGTTTCTAACGGTGCACAGCACGGCACCAAAAAAAGACAGATATCAAATTTCTGGGTCCAGGGTAAAAGTCCCTGGCGCATGGCCTCGGTTTCCACAATATCATCGAGGAATGGGAATCGAAAAAGAGAGGTAGAAAGATTTACCAATTTATTG
The DNA here is from genome assembly GCA_037138215.1 of Candidatus Peregrinibacteria bacterium. GTDB lineage: Bacteria > Patescibacteriota > Gracilibacteria > CAIRYL01 > CAIRYL01 > CAIRYL01. The sequence goes on from JBAXIU010000041.1 coordinate 6,378, forward strand.
GGTTCATCGGTATGAATATAGCGCACATTAGAATACCTCCAACGAGGAAAATCTTTGGGAAGCTTTTCCTGCGAATTCGTCCACAAAAAAAAGGTTTCCTCGTGGGCAGTATGACACAACGCCTCCACAAAATTTTGGAGGTATGCCAGCACTTCGAGAGGAGTCCCGTTTTCGGCTTGCAATGGCCGCAGATCAATCATGATATTCACGGAGGGGAAGAAATAAAAATTCTTACTGTACGATTGTTTCTGAAACAAAGCTCGCAAAGAGAGGATTTTGGATAAAATTCTCACAGGATTCGCCATCAAATTCCCAGTGTATTCCCTGTGCCACCACTTCAATATGAAAATCTGGAAAGAGATGTGCTAAATGCGCCGCTTTTGCCTCTCCAAAAAAATCTTCTCTCCCCCGTACCGTAAACGAATTGTCCGAGACAAGCGTTTCACAAGTCTCCGTGCAGCCAACACCTTTTTGAAAGGAGAAGAAACGATCTCGAATTTTTACCACTACGGATTCTTTATGAAGATTAACAAGCTCATGAGAAACAATGAGTTTCTCTGCGATATTTTTTAATTCTTCCACAGAGTAGAGCGTAGAAAACGAAAAATCCCACCGTACCCGCCGCACCAGAGAGAGACCGGAATGGCCTTGATGCCGCAATAAATTTTCAAAACTCTTTTGGATATTATCGGTAATTTTCAGCCTCACAAAAAACGAAATATCATGAGGAGGAAGAGGATTTGCAGTACGAGGAGGAAAGGTGATGGAGTCTCCTAACAGCGGGTCATGACCCGCTGTTACTACCAATCGACCCGCTTCATCTTTCTCTTCTGGATTCCCTTTTTCAAGGGAATGACAGCGAAGATACTCTGCCAATGAATCAAACACTGCTTTTCCATCGGGTGACCGCTCGGGATGGGGCATCATCGCTACTACGGTTCCCGAAGGACTACAAATCGCTGCCGCATTCTCAAAACTCCCGTTGGGATTCGTGGGAAAATGAGGATCTACAACCCCGTTATCATTCACATACTGAAAAACAATAAGATTTTGCTCCCGAATCGCTGCTTCTAATTCTTTGGGAAATAAAAACCGTCCTTCACCATGGGCAATAGGCACCCGAATTTCTCCCGAAAAATTAGTAAACGGCGTTTTTTTACCGGTTACTGTCAGGGTTTGCCAGGCATGAAAATATCCAGTCCCCAAGATTTTTCCCGTCTCATCTTTTCGTTTATTGTGTGTTAAAGCCACTGCTGGTTTTCCCGTTGTATCGGTGAGCAACAAACCACTTTCTACTAAAATTTGCGCTCCATTACAAATTCCTAAAATAGGTGTTCCTTTTTGTGCCATTTCTTTTAAGACGGTAAAAACTTCTTCTTGAGCGGCGAGAACGCCACTTCTCCCCCGATCTTCAAATGAAAACCCACCTGGAACGACCACCGCAGAAAAATTTTTCAGATCCGCCGCTGGCATATTCCACAAAAACACTTCCGCTGCGAGCCCACTTTTTTTAAGAGCCCGGACCGTTTCAGTTTCGCAATTATTACCCGGAAAAGTTAAAACGGCAACGCGAGGAGCAGGAGAAGAAATCATAAAAATGACAAAAATACGACGCCATTGTGACAGGAAAAAAACGGCTTGAAAAGAAGAAGAAAAATCTGTCCTTTTTTGACACCCCAAAAAAAGCACCGTAGAATAGGGATGATTTTTCCTTCTCGTGAGAACGCTTCTCTGGCAAAAAATCGGCATTATTGTATTTGACGCTTTTCTCCTGTTAGCAGCGTTTTGCCTGGCATATTATTTACGCCTGGGAACATTTTCCCATGGAGTTTTTCCATTTGCTCCCTATTTTTCTGGAGCACTTCTCATGGTACCGATATGGATTTTATTTCTTGCTATTGCCGGACGGTATTCCCTGCAAGAGAAACCAATTTTTGAGGATTTTCGAATCCTATTTCTCGGATCACTCGCCGCATCCCTTTTATTTCCCCTCCTCTTTTATTTTCAAAACGAGCTCTTTTTTTCACGGGGAATTATCCTCCTGATTTTTGCCTGTGGATCTGGATTTTTGTTTTTCGCAAGCCTCTTTGAGAATTTTTTACAAAAATGGGAAGTCACCAAAAATCATAATATTTCTAGACTTTTGGTTATTGGCGCGAATAGAAGCGCCGAAAAAATTATATATACCCTCCTCTCTAACTTTTCTCGGCAAAAACCGGTTGCCATTTTGGCACCGTATGGATCATCCAAAAAACAAATTTGCGGTGTTCCTGTCCTGGGAAAATTGGACGCACTGGAACGGATTACGGCAGAGCAAAACATTTCGGAGGTATTTTTGTGCGAAGGAGCCGAGCACTCCATGAATATTCTCTCCTTTTGTGAACTAAAAGGGCTTCCTTTTCGTACTTCCGCCGAAGCATTGGGAATTTTTCAAAAAGATTTTGATGCGCAAAAAGTAGGAGATACGCTCTTTTTATCGCTCCAGCATTCCCCATTATTTGGCTGGGGACAATTTTTTAAAAGAGGATTCGATATCATCATTTCTGCGGGTCTCCTCGTATGCCTCACCCCATTGTGTTTTATTTCGTCTCTCAGATCTAAACCGCCTCTTCTTTTAAAGGTTTTCAGAAGAGAAATGAGCTTGGTAGGACCAATATTTCTCTCTCCAGAGGAAATTCAAAAATACTTCCCCAACCGTTTGCAAACCCGTGTTCAACGACGACTTCTTTTGCGACCCGGAATATGGGGACCGGTTTCAAAAAAAGATTTTGAGGAAGATCCAGAACGGGCATTAGAAAAAGAAATTCGGTATATCCAAGAATGGAGTATTGGGAAAGATTTTTTAATACTATGCAAGTAATTATCCTCGCGGGCGGGTTTGCAACCCGGCTTTGGCCTCTCACCGAGAAAAGGGCAAAACCGCTGGTTCCTTTGGCGGGGAAACCCATTATTTCGTGGATGGTGGAAAAAATCCCAAAAGAATTTCCCATCCTTATTTCCACTAATGCCGTATTTGCCAACGATTTTGAGGAATGGAAAAAGGAATTTCCAGACCATCCTATAGAAATTTTTATTGAAGATAGCCACGGAGAAGGCGAAAAAACCGGAGCGTTGGCGGCAGTAGCACTGTGTATCACCCAAAAAAATATTGAGGATAATCTCCTCCTCCTTGCCGGAGATAATGTTTTTGGATTTTCGTTTGATGATTTTTGTGCCCAGTTTTTAGAAAATCCAGATCTCCCCATTTTGGCAGCGTATGATATGCACTCTTTAGAAGAGGCAAAAAAATTTGGAGTGGTGATCCCAGATGAAAAAGGAATGGTAAAAGGATTTGAAGAAAAACCCGAAAACCCTTCATCGACACTGGTTTCTACAGGGGCATATATTTTTCCCAAGAGTCTCCTCTTCCATATTTTACAGTACTCCAAAACACACGCCGATAATTTGGGGGGAATTTTTGAGTATTTTCTCCAAAACAAAATACCCGTGCGATATTTTTCCTTTGGAGAAGGATGGTATGATATTGGGAGTTTTCCGGCATTTTTGTCCGCCAATGCGGAAATTTTGGGGGACCGGCAAATTATTGGAGAAAGAGTGTCACTAAAAAATACGGAACTCATTGGTCCGGTATATATTGAAGATGATGCGGTGCTAGAAAATGTAGTACTGGAGGAAAGCGTAGTTTTAAAAGGTGCCACACTGCGAAATACCGACATTAAACACTCCGTTATTGGTGAGCAGGTGACCATTGATGGCATTGATTTTTACGGGAAAATTATCAGGGATGGAACATTTTTGGTGGCATAAATCTTGTGTCTCATTTCCCTCTCCGGTACCATAGCCATACTTTATTCTCTCTCTATGGCTCCCGCAAAAGACCTCATGGAAAAAATTGTAAACCTCTCCAAAGGACGAGGATTTGTGTTTCCCGGATCCGAAATTTACGGAGGACTAGCAAACACTTGGGATTACGGACCATTGGGAGTAGAACTGAAAAACAATGTCAAAAAAGCATTTTGGGAATTTTTTGTGCATGGACGAAACGATATGGTGGGACTGGATAGCGCCATCCTCATGAATCCCAAAACATGGGAAGCCAGTGGGCATATCTCCAGTTTTTCCGACCCACTTATGGATTGTAAAGCCTGTAAAGCCCGGGTACGAGCCGATAAATTGGTGGAAAGTTTTGGAGACGAAAGACCGGAGAACTGGTGTGGAGAAAAAACGCCTTCTAAAGATATGCTGGCTTTTGTGATGGAAAAAAAGATTCCGTGTCCTGAATGTAAAGCGTGCAACTGGACCGAACCAAAGCAATTTAACCTCATGTTTAAAACCCACCAAGGGGTTATAGAAGACACCGGAACAGCCGTATATTTACGACCAGAAACCGCGCAGGGAATTTTTGTAAACTTTAAAAATGTACAGCGAACCACCCGCAAAAAACTCCCCTTTGGTATTGCACAAATCGGAAAAAGTTTCCGAAACGAAATTACTCCTGGGAATTTTACTTTTAGAACCCGAGAATTTGAGCAAATGGAAATAGAGTACTTTTTTGATCCCGAAGAAACGCCCTGGGAAGGAGTTTTTGCTGATTTTAAAGCCGCATCGCTTCACTTTGTGGAAAAAATTCTGGGCATTCGAGCAGAAAATCTCCTTCTTCGTGATCATGATCCCAAAGAGCTTTCTCACTACTCCAAAGGAACCACCGACATTGAGTATCATTTTCCGTTTGGATGGGGAGAACTTTGCGCTGCGGGAGCATACCGCACCAATTACGATCTCTCTCAACACCAAAAATTTTCGGGAGAGAGTATGGAATACCAGCATGATGATGGGCGAAAAATGGTTCCCCATGTTATGGAACCGTCTTTTGGAGCCGACCGGCTTACCTTGGCCGTTTTAATGGACGCATACCATGAAGAAGTATTGGAAGACGGAGATACCCGAGTGGTATTAAAATTTGCGCCCAAAATAGCCCCCATAAAAGTGGCTATTTTGCCCCTTATGAAAAAGGATGGACTGGCAGAAAAAGCGGATGCCGTGGCAAAAAGTCTACGGTTTTTAGGAAATATTGAGGTGGATATTTCGGGATCCATTGGAAAGCGCTACCGACGGCAAGACGAGGTAGGAACGCCTTTTTGCGTGACCATTGACTATGAAACCCTGGAAGACCAATCGGTTACCATTCGCAAACGGGACAGCATGAAGCAAAAGCGAATCTTATTGGAAGATTTACCCCTGTATCTCCACCAAAAAATTTATGGAGAGATAGAGGGGGAATAAGAGGAATTAAGAATTAGGAATTAGAAATGGTGTTGGCGTAGGGGCGCCCCTTGTGGGTGCCCGATCCGAATGTTGTTTTTGTAGGGGCAATCCATGTTCTGCCCCGTCATTGCGAGGCACGAAGCAATCCATTTCCTGGATCACCACGCTCGTGACCTCACTCACGATGATAGAAGCTGTCCCGTCACTATCGCACCTTACAAAGAAATCCATGTTTTGAAAAGTGGATCATTTCGTTGTCGTTTTTGTGTTCTAGCAGGTTTTTAACCTGCTTGCTTTGTTTGGTATCTCTAAAAAATCACGAAACGAAAAATAAGAAGCCCTTTACAAAAGCGCTCCAACACAGACAAAAATATATCTGGTAAAAATGGGATTGGCGAAACAAAAGAGCGCGACGGCAAGTCACGCCCAACACAAGATATACAAAACAAAAAATGAAATTAATGGCTACAGAAGAACTAAACTGAGATTTATGTTGGAATTAGAATCTCTCATTGCTAAAGACATTGCACACCTCCATTACAACATTTACTCTCTCTATCTCACCATTTCTCCACATCCAGACTAGCTTCCCAATGGTTCTGGACACTCTTGCTCTGGAGAGTCGCTCGAGCAAAAGTCTTTACTTTAGTATATTGCAGGTGTAAAAAAAGGGCACTTTTTTCTTTTTCATGCACTATTTTAAAAGAATTCTATTTGGAGTTTTTCTTATACCGTCTTTCACCTTATGCGGAATCACCCTTGCAGCAGAAAATGAATGTCCCAGTAATAATATAGATAAATTTATAACGCAAGAAGAACAATCTCTCCTTATGGATGTTTTTGGAGTAGAAGTGTCGAGCGAAAATATAGCAAAAAATAGAAGTGGAGAAATTATTCCTAAGTTTCAATTCGAAGTGCAACAGGGGAAACAATAGAGAGCGAACATA
>JBAXIU010000042.1:0-12148 GCA_037138215.1 Candidatus Peregrinibacteria bacterium
TATGTTCGCTCTCTATTGTTTCCCCTGTTGCACTTCGAATTGAAACTTAGGCTTTATGAGTGAAAAACCTATTCTGACAGAAGGAAAATTGACATGGAAAAAATTATCCCAAGCGCCAGGGATGACTGGGAAAATTGGCAAAGTAGGTCTCTTAATGCAAGAGATGCTTAAAATTACGCTTATTTCTACTGCTGTTGTCTCTAGTGTTACTGCTATTGGTGTCCTAACTTATGATCATTATACTAGAGCGGATAATACTGAGTTCGTAGAAAAACCTATAAAAGTAACGCCTAAAAATACATTTCTTCCTGTACCAGATGCTTCTGAACAGTCTGCACTATCTCGAAGTGTACCATATCCTCCGACAATATCTCAGGATTCATCTCCGCAGTTTTCTACCCCTGTTCCCTTGAGTTCAGAAGAGAGAGAAGAAAAAATGGCTCTTTTGGCAGAAATTAAAAATGCTTCCATAGGTATAAAAGAACTTTGTGCGTGGGCTGTAGAAAGGGAAGGGGAAAAATTGTTAGGAGAGGATTCATTAAACCCTGATCTGAAAGCTCAAATGGAAAAAATAAAGGCAACCTTTCGTTCAGTATCTGCTTCTGTATATTTGCCTTCAGAGTGCTCAAATCCGTATGAGGTATTAACGAATAGTGCGCATCCAATACGCATAGGAGCCACTGAGAAAAAACACTAAAAATAACCCTATTAAGCTCAAGACTATTGCACTACTACTGGGAATGTCTTGGTAAAAAGAAAAAAAGAGCCCCATAATAACGCCCAGTATATTTATTCCTACGCTCCATGCTACCGAAGTGCGAAAACTGTTTGCCACTGTTTGCGCCGTAATAACGGGAATAACCAATAGCGCGCTTATTAAAAGTCCTCCAATAATCTTCAGGGAAAACGCCACCAAAATCCCCACTATTACCAGAAAAAATACTTCCCAATATTCGCCCCGTGGGAATCGACTGGCGAAAAAATCCGTGTCTAATAACCGGCATAAAAACCGATTCCAAAACAAAAAAAGAAATACCAGGATAAAACTCCCCAAAATCCCAAAGAATAACACTTCATTGGTAGTGGTGGTGAGGAGCGATCCAAACAAAAACGATTCTAAACTGAGAGGATTGTCTTTGGAAAAATGCGCAAACAAAAGCGCCACCGCTAAACCTCCCGTAAGCAGCAGCATAGAAATTGCTTCGGGTGGTATTTTTTTTTGTCGGTTGAGAAAAAACAACAGCACGCTGGCAAAAACAGCGATTGCTGCTCCTAAAATATTCGGGGAAAAGTGTAAAAAAATCCCCAGTCCTACTCCTGCTAAACTGGTATGTGCCAGCATATCGGAAATAACTGCTTGCCGACTGGCAACCAAAAAATTCCCCACTACGGCAGTAACTATGGCGCATAAAATGCCCACTATAAACGCTCGTACCATAAAATCGTATTCAAAAATTTCTAGCATTCTTTTTCGTATAAAGGATGATGGTGATGAACGGGGCAAATGACTCCTTTTTCCGGAGGAATGGCGCACTGCGTGGTTTTTCCCTGGATAAAATCTAATGGGTGGCATCCTTCATGGAGGCGTTTATTGAGACACAAAACTCGATGACATCGTTCTATAACACTCTCAATTTCGTGCGAAACAAAGAGAATGGTGGTGGATTGGGTGGTATTTATTTCTGCCAATAAATCATACAGTTGGATTTTGGTCGCAAAATCTACTCCGCTTAACGGTTCGTCAAAAAGTAAAATTTCTGGGTTTTGTAACAGTGCCCGGGCAATAATAACCCGTTGTTTTTGCCCACCAGAAAGGGCGTGGAATGGCTTTGGTAAAAATGAGGAGTCGAGTCCGACGAGAGAAAGTTTTTCTTCCAGTTGCTCTTTTTCTCCTGCCCTTCTCCAGAAAGACCTTCTTTTAAGCCCCATCTCCAGTGTTTCTCTTACCGATATGGAAAAAGAAATTTTGGGGAGATAGTTTTGCGGAACAAAGCCAAATCGTACACCCTCATCTACTGCAAGGGTTCCAGAAGTCGGAGTAATCATCCCGAGGATTGTTTTGAGAAGTGTGGATTTTCCCGCACCGTTAGGACCAATAATTCCCACATATTCTCCTTTTTGTATTTCAAAAGAGATATTCTCCAGCACGGGAGTCCCGTTAAACGCCACGGTTATATTTTTTGCAGAAATCATGAACAAGAAAGGGCTATGGAAAGGCTTTTAAGATTTTGTTGCATAGCAGTAAAAAATTCTGTTTTTCCCGTTTCTACAGTATTTATAGGAAGAATGTGGAGATTTGCCTCTTTTGCAAGGGTTTTTGTATATTCCTGTATTTCGTTTTCCTCGGCTACAATATGGGTAATACCCTTTTCTATGGCTGTTTTTTTTAGTTCTGCCAGTCTTTCTGCAGATGGTTCATCTTCTGGGGAAAGGCTAGAAATAGGAATTGTCTCAAATTTATACCGTTTTGCAAGATCCTCAAATGCGTCGTGAGAAACGATAACACTCTTTTTTTGGCAATGGGTTAAGGTTTTTTGAAATGCTGTATCCAAATCCGCAAATTTTTTCTGGAGCATATCTGCGTTTTTTTGGTAATATTCGGCATTTTGTGGGTCTTTTTTTTGGAATATGGGGAGCATTAGGGTAATGGTTTCTTTTTCTTGCACAGGGTTTAGCCAAGTATGGGGGTTGGGCATTTGGGAAGAATGAATGTCGGCGGATGGTACCGTTACTCCTCCGTCAGAAACATCCAGCATTTCTCCTTTTTTAATTGCGATAGCTCGAGAAATATCCAGAATAGTTATTCCTTTTTTTTGGATATCAGGAATGAGATTTTTTGCCCATGGTTCTATTTGTGCTCCTTGAAAAAGTACGATATCTGCTTTTTGCAATAGCACCATATCTTGCGGGCTAGGCTGGTATTCGTGCACTTCGGTATTGCCTGCTAAATTGGTGACTTCCACTTTTTCGCCTCCTATTTCTTGCGCTAAAAATGCCAAGGGGTAAAAACTGGCAACCACGGTTAATTTGTTTTCTGGAGCGGGTAATGTAGAGTTGGTGGATGCCGTACATCCCGCAAAAAAGAGAAGAAAGAAGAGGAAAAAGGGTTTCATGAAATGGTAAAAAATATTGGTGGAGGTCTCTCTTGTCTTTACCCTACCACATTTTATCACTGTAAAAAAAGAAACACTTCCCTGCAAAATGCGTTATACTTTCTGTACATCCTTTTTTCCCTTTGATATGAGATGTGCTTCCTTTTTAGCGCTGCTGCTCGTATTGTTCATCGCTCCAGCAGAAACTTTTGCCGGCAATTTTTTAGATATTGGGGGCAAAACAGAACGACCTGCTATTGAGTATTTGCAACAAAATGGCATTTTAAATGGCTACCAAGACGGATCGTTTCGTCCAGATCAACAAATTTCTCGGGCGGAGTTTTTAAAAATTATTCTCTCCCTTTCTCCTGTAGAGAAAAAATGTACTACAGCGGAGATGTCAAAAGCGTTTTCTGATGTAACCGAGTCAGATTGGTTTGCCGAAACGGTTTGTAACGCGCGTAAAAGCGGTATTATAAACGGCTACAGTGATGGAACTTTTCATCCACACCAACCGATTGATTTTGCTGAAGCCTCAAAAATTGCGGCTCTGGCATTGGCAGTTCCGGTAAATGCTGCGGATACGGGAGAATGGTATAAAAAATATATGGCAGGCTTGGAAGCCGAAAAAACTATTGCTACCGGTATTTCTCCATCCAAAAACATTAGCCGAGGAGAAATGGCGCAACTTTCGTGGAGCGTTACTACTGGGAATGAAGTTATCCCTGAAGGAACGCTGCCAAAGGTAGATTCGTGTTCTGCTTTAAATCGGCAATTGGAAAAATTAGATTTACGACAGGGGAGGGGAATATCTGATGCTGTATTGTTGAGAAGAGAAGTATCTCAACCACAAGCCACCACCCCACCACAAGCTATTTCTGCCCCAACAGCAGAAGGAGCAGCACAAAAATCAAATGCTGTTGCCAGTGATTTTTCCACCACGAATATTCAAGAATATGGTGTAGATGAAGCCGATATTGTAAAAAACGATGGATCGCATATTTTTATTGCGCGCCATAACGAAGTGCGCATTGTAAAGGCTTTTCCATCCAATGAGATGAAAGAGGAATCAAAAATAAAACTGGACGGAATAGAGGTGAGTGATATGTTTTTGGATATGAATCGCTTGGTGGTAATGGGGTCTCAAAATTCTTGGAATGGTAATCTCGGACTAAGTCAAAAGATTTCGAAGGAAGAATATTATGGATCTCAAAAGCTCATTGCCAAGGTGTTTGATATTACCGATCGCTCCAATCCCAAAGAAATTCGATCGCTTGTTTTGGACGGGAACCTCGTTTCTTCCCGAAAAATTGGAAATGTGGTGTACATCGTTGCGAACGCATATCTTCCGTATTCTGCGCAGTTCACTGAAAAAAATATTCCCCAAATGCTGGATTCTACCGTTTCGGCAAATGCTGTTTCGGTAGCACCCAATTGTGCGGGAATCTCCTATATTCCTAATTTTTCAGACCGATCTCTTACTCTTATTGCGGCGCTGGATATTAAAGATCCCCGTAATCCCGTAACGCGAGAAACACTTTTGGGAGCCGGGAACAATATTTACGCATCCAGCCAAAACCTTTTTGTAACACGCCAAACCCAAGAACAAACTTACAGAGATGATGGGAAAAATGCACAGTGGCAATGGGAAACAGCAACCGATATTTTTAAATTTTCGCTCGATGGGCTTCGGGTAACTTTTGCCGGAGCAGGGAAAGTGTCTGGATACGCCATAAACCAATTTGCCATGAGCGAAGACAACGGGTTTTTTCGTATTGCGACCACCCAAGGAGATTTTTGGAGAGGAGTCAGCATCAATGGAATCCATATTTTGGACGGAAGTTTGAAAGAAGTTTCCAAAGTGGATAACCTCGCAAAAGGAGAAAAAATCCACTCCGTGCGCTTTATGGGCAACAAAGCCTATATGGTCACTTTTAAAAATACCGATCCGCTTTTTGTTGTCGATCTCACTCCTACCAACCCAAAAGTGTTGGGAGAGCTTAAAATTCCGGGATACTCCGATTATTTGCATCCGTACGATGAAACGCATCTGATAGGCTTTGGAAAAGATGCGGTAGATGCCGGAGCCAGCAACCCAGATTTTGCGTATTATCAAGGCATGAAAATTTCGATGTTTGATGTTGCAGATCTTGCGCACCCCAAAGAGCTTTTTACTACCAAAATTGGAGACCGTGGAACGAACAGTGAACTTCTTATCGATCATAAAGCACTCTTGTTTGACCGAGCACGAAACCTTTTGGCGTTTCCGGTAAGCGTAGCAAAAATACCGACCACAACAGGAACGGTAGATCCCGGAACTTATGGCGATACTGTTTTTCAGGGCGCATACTTTTATGATATAAATCTCGCTAAAAACGAGTTTACGCTTCGTGGAACCGTGACCCATTTTCCTCCTGCAAATAAAAACTTTTATGACGAAAACTATAGTATTTCTCGTATTTTGCGCCTGGGAGAAAACTTTTATACCACCGCAAAAGGGGGAGTAAAAGCCTTAAACAGCACTCTTAAAGAGGTAAAATCGGTTTCCTTTTTAGGAGATATTGCTTGCAGCGAAATTTATGATGGTTCCAGTTGTAGTGCGCGAGCGGATTGTGCCGTGGTGTGGTACACTCCTGAGTGTCCTGCCGGGAAAATGTGCGCTCAAGTGGTAGAATTCCAGAGTTGCCAAGAAAAGAAATAGTATGATTTATCTTTGTTCTCTTATGATCCGTTTTTTTCAAAAAATACTCCTCTCCGCATTCTTATTATTTTGTTCCACTCTTTACGGTTCTTTATTTGTTATTTGTTCAGATTTAGGAACGCCAGCTCCGGTATTATCCCCTTCGCCTACTGCTTCTCCATCTGAAAATATACTGTATAACGCCATAAAAGAACGACAGGACGCGATAAAAAACCTGACGGGAAAAACCGAAGCAGAAAAAATAGTGGATACCTCCAATGGAGAGGTTTTGGAGGTTGGCTTGCAAAAAGAAACGATTGAAAGTATGAAAACAAAAGTTTCAGAAGATATTACTCAATTACAGACCACTCTAAATCAAAAAGAAGAAGAGATAAAAATCCTTCAGGGGAAAATTAAAAATCAAACATTCATTTCTGATGTGGGAGAAAAAAGTTTAGAGTATCAGAAAAAAGAATTAGAAGAAGAGAAAAAAACACTCTCTGATGAGGTTCAAAAAAAAGAATCTGCGCTGAAAAGTATTCAAGCAGAGCTAGAACGCCTCAGTAACATCGAACAAATAAAAGAACTCGCCCTTAATCAGGCGGTTTCGTTGCGAAAAGAGTTAGATGCTAAAAATAATGCAGAAATGGATGCAAAATTAAACATCCTGTATATGGGTATTGGCATTTTTTTGGCATTATATGCTGTAAAATTCTTCCTTGCGCGCAAATACCAGGAACAATATCGTCATTATTTTACTTATTTTGATATCTTTTCGGTTTTAGGGCTGATATTTTTTCTGATCTGGTTTTTCTTTTATATTAAGCCAGAAATGCTCGTTATTTTAGTATTTTTAGCGGGGACATTGGTCCTCATTAGTCAAGAATTTATTATCTCTCTCCTTTCCAGCTTTTTTATTGTGAATCAGTACATGATTGGGGATCGTATTCGATACCGAGATGGAGAAGGGGTAATTATTCAACTCACGCCTTTTCGTGTGGTTTTACAAGTGACAGATGAATATGGGACTTATGGCAATGCCGAAAGAAGAATCCCAAATAGTCTTTTTGTGAAACAAGAAGTAATGAAAATTAAAAAATCGCCATTTGAAAAAATTTCATTTCCTATTGTTTTTCGAGAAAATATATCCATAGATCTGGTAGAGGCGATACACACCATTGAAAACAATATTCTTCAAAAACATATTACACAAAGCCTCTATAATGAAATTTCTCATGATGATATTTTTTACTATATCCAACCCGTTTATAGCGCAGAAGGGAGACAAGGTTTTACTATTTCTTGGCAAGAAACGCCTCAAAAAAATGAGATAATAAAACAAGAAATTATTCGTTATGTTCAAAAAATAAGCAGTTGATTTTTTTCTTTCTCTCTTTTTAATGGCAAATGTTATTTCAGAGGAAGATTACCTTCGTCAGTATCAAATCCTCTTAGAACGCTTTCAAAAATTTCAGGCAGATGATCCGGAAAATGAACGATTTTTACGGATGGGGAAAAATTTTAAAAGGCTTCAAAACGCCTATTCTCGCCACCCGTTTTTTGTAGTGCGCCAAATGCGAGCCATAGAAAAATACCACCTTGTTTTTCAGGGAGAACAACGCAGTGTTATGATAGAAATGGTAGAGCTCTTGAAAAAACTCTTGTGGGAGAAAAAGCTTTCCCGGGAGAAGTTTTAAAATCATTTTCTTTCCCCACCTCTCGCCTTTGGCATCCCAATCCTCTCTTTCTTTTACCCCCCTGCCCCCCCTAAAAGGGGGCGACGGATACAAGAGGGGATTTTTGGAGATTTCGTATGCAATCCACCAGCATCTCTTGTTCTAATTTCTGAACCTTGTGTTTGAGGGTTTCTGGGGTATCGGTTGCCTCTACTCTGCATGATTTTTGGTCTACAATCGGGCCGCTGTCTACTTCTTCTGTTACTTCATGGAGTGTTGCTCCTGTAATTTTGCAACCCCGTTTGAGGACTTCAGCGTGCACATCCGTGTCCATTCCTCCCGCAAATGCCGGTAAAAGGGAGGGGTGAATATTAAAAATTTTCCTTTTCCAGGGGGTTATAAGAACGCCGGTTACAATGCGCATATACCCAATAAGGAAGACAAAATCTGCTTTTTCGGTTTCTAAAATCTTCAAAATCTCTTCGTCAAATGCCTCACGGGTTTTTCCCGTTGGTTCCACAATATGTGTTGGGACGGCTGCATTTTTTGCTTTTTCAAGTGCGCCACATTGGGGTTTATTGGTGATGAGAAAAAAATCTATTCCTTCCGTTTTTAATTTAAAAACAGCAGGAAGGTCGGAACCAGATGTAGACGCGAGAATGGCGATTGTCATAGGAGAGGGAAAAAGGTAGAGACGCAAAATTTTGCGTCTGATTTTTTAATAGAGACACCCCATCGGGGCGTCTCTACAAAAAGAATTTTTCTATTCCCCTCCAAACAGAGCAAGGGTTCCCAAAAACTCTTTCTCAAAATCGACAGGAATAACGGCTCCTACCGCAATATAGCCAATATCGGCTGTGTGTTTTGCTAAATACCCCTCTTGCATTTGTTTATCCGTATGCGCTTTACGCATAATATCCGAAAAATCAAAAAACTGGATCCCCGCATTGTAGCATTTTTGCGCAAATTCTGCCATTTGCTCTCGTGTTCCGCGTAAATTCGCCATGGGATACAAACAATCGACATAATGGATTCGGTTGTCCGCATCGTGCAAAATTTCGGCATCAAAAAGCTGTTCTTCGGAGAAAAGCCCTATTTCTATGCCCAGTTGTCCAATAGCATTGGCAGTAATTCCTGCATTAAAAGACTCATCCGCAATCACTACCACTTTTTTGGATTTATATCGCTCTTCTGCTTCTTTAACGGAGAGTACTTTTTTCTCGGGCTTCATGGTTGGGAATAACACCGTATCTCGCAGATTGGGTTGCGCGGTTAAGAGCGCCACAAGGCGATCGATCCCAAATCCACTTCCCGTCATTGGTGGAAATCCGTGTTCCATGGCGGTTAAAAATACTTCGTCTACTTCCATGGCTTCAGTGTCTCCGCCCGCTTTTGCTGCGGCTTGGTCTTCCAAAAGCTTGCGTTGTACGATGGGATTTACCAATTCTCCGTAGGAATTGACCACTTCCCAGCCGTTAATAACGAGTTGAAAACATTCTGCTGTTCCGTCGCCATTGGGTCTCGCAAGGGGTTTTAGCTCTTCCGGATAATCAAATACAAAAGTAGGTTCTATTAACTTTGCGCGGGCAGTTTTTTTATAAATATCGTCCAAAAGATTGGCTCTTCCCACACCGGTAATTTTGTCCACCCCCACCGCTTTTGCTTTTGCTCGTACTTCGTCGTCGGTAGCCGTAAACATATCCAAGTCTGCGTGCGTTTTTAAGAGATCCGGAAATCGCGCCTCGGTAAATTTTTTGGAAAAATCTAAAACCACTTCTTCACCGGTAGTGCTGAGAATAGTAACCGTCTTGGTTTTTAAACATTTTTCCGTAATGCGGTGGAACAGCTCTTCCGTCCACTCTTTATTTTTCGCGAGGTCTTCGTAAGCACAGTACCATTCGCACATGGTAAATTCTTGCAGATGAGAAGGGTCGGTTCCTTCGTTTCTAAAATTTTTCCCGATTTCAAAGACTCTTTCAAATCCGCCCCCCATGGCAATTTTTAAATTCAGCTCCAACGCAATGCGGAGCACAAAATCGTGGTCTAGCGCGTTATGATGGGTAGAAAAGGTTTGTGCCATAGCTCCTCCGGCTTGCGCCTGCAAAATAGGTGTTTCAATTTCTAAAAAACTCTTTTTATGAAAAAAGTCCCGAATTTCCCGAATAATGTGAGACCGCAAATGGAATCGTGCAAAAGTATCCGGGTTTGTGAGGAGATCTAAATTTCGCTCTCGGTAACAGGTTTCACGGTCAGAAAGTCCATGAAATTTTTCCGGCATGGGCAAAAGTGCTTTAGAAAGAAGGGTTACTTCCTGAACAAAAAGCGTGAGTTCTCCATGGTTTGTCCGAAAAATTTCACCTCGCACACCCAAAAAATCCCCGAGATCAAAGAGTTTTTCTACGATTTTCATAGGGCTCATTTCCTCTTCCCCCTCTTTCCCCCCCTTATAAGGAGGACCATAAATGGTAAACATATCCCGCTGAAAGCACACCTGGATGCGTCCTTTTTCGTCCTGCAAATGTGCAAAGGCCAGTTTCCCCATAGATCGAAACAGCACCATGCGCCCGCACACCAATATGGGGTCATGGCGAGAAACGCCTCCACCCTGAATTTCTGCAATATTTCGTACTCCCATTTCTTCGGCTTCTTTTTGGGCGTCTTCCGACAAATGTGTTCTGGGAAATCGTCCCTTAAAATAGGCTTCTATGCCTAAATTTTTCAGCCGTTCCACTTTTTCCAGGCGTTCGTTCATACAAAAAATAATAAATCATAAAAAAAATACCAGAAAGGCTTGACAATGGCAAATATGAGAAGAAAAAGGAAGCCTTCTTTTTTGTCTTTATGTTCGGATTTTCAAAATCCAACGGGGGTAAAAATAAACTGGATTGGAATGGTCCATTAGGAGTGAGTGATGTGACTACCACGAAAGAAACACATCCAAAAGGTGCGGAAGCAGTGCATATTAACTTAACCACGGTACAGTTAACAGAAGCTAATAGGCAATCTCTTAAAAAAGCAATTGGGGAATTTATAGTGCTTGGTGGGGATATGTTAAATTTAGAACAATTATTTACAGATAATCTTCTTGAAGGTTTGGAGGGATTAAAAGAAACGAATGGTCTTCCGAATCAATTAAAAGGAAATCATTTTTTGCATCATACTGGACAACACTTGTATAGCAGTAGCGAAAAAATAAAAAACCCTTATTATATTCCTTTTTTTATTCGTTTACTGGATAAAACAACAGGGAATCAGATAGTGGAGCTTATCGTATACAAACTTCATGAATCTCTTAAAGAAGTTATGAGTGAGAAAGGATTATCTCTCCATGCTATGCTCACCAAAGAAACTATATTGTATACCGATATAGATGTTGTTATAGAACGATTAAAAACAGATATTCAAAAATTGGCTCAGGAAAAAACATTAGTATCTGGGAGTGTATTAGCAAAAGCTTTAGAATATGGAAGCTTTACAAATATAAAAATGACTCCATTTGTAGCAAGAGGGTATTGACAATAGAAAATAACAGGATAAAATGCCACCTCTTTTTAACCCCAATTCTATGGAAAAAGTACCAAATCGGCATATGATGGATCCCAGTAATATTAGAAAAAAAGGAACAGTACCAAGTCGGCGTATGTTAGATGAAGGTAATATGAGGAATCCAAAACCACAAAAAATTCAGGATTTCCAGGCATTCAAGACATCAATATTATCTGATGCACGATTTAGAGCTGAAAATTTGCCAGATAATGCTGCATCAAAAATACTTTTTTGGGGCGAAGCTACCGGTGCACTGAACGGAGTAATGGGAGAATTGAAGCTCGCTTGTTCTCAATTTTTTAAAAAAATAGATACTAATTTTGGCACTCATACTCCAGGGGATTCTGAAACAGGCGGAATAAGAGATGCTCTGTCTCAAATATTTGCACCAATTGGGAATCCTCCTCATTTAAGAGATTCTCAAATATCACGATTGCAACAATCAAATAGAGACTTAGAGGGATCATTAGGATATACTCCAGGAGAAAGAATATCTCTCCTTTCTGAACCTGGTGATGAGGAGGAATAAGAAAACAGATTTTTTTAGGAGGGGGCATAAATCCCTTGCGTTGGGCGGCACTTGCAGTGCCGCCCTTTTTTATTTTCTTATTCCTCAACGCACGAAATACAAGGTTTATATCTGGGGCGACTCGTGTTTTACACCTCTAATGGCTAGCATTTTTGCTACTTTTTAGTATTCTCTGTTGGTAATGTGTCGGAGAATTTTTTTACAAAACCTCCATGGAAAAGGTAAACCAATCCGACCCTAATAAATGTGATAAGTGCCAAATAAGAGTTATTTACAATCGTAATACATGGACATGGCATAGCTGTATATGGAAAGAAGGTGAAAGTGCTATAGTAGCAGACCTTCTAAAAAAAAATTTTACAGCACCACAAATTCAACAGGATTGCCGTTCTTGTGTATTGCAATGCCTTGCCAGTCTTAATAATGCAAAAATTACTCCAGACGAAATAGACGCCAGTGGAGGAGAATTGGTATGGCAAAACAAGAGGAAGGACTAAAAAAATCCCAGAGCCTTGTGTTTGAGCAGGCTTGCAACCTGATTGTTTTGTTTGGTAAAAAACAAATTTTGATATAAGACCTAGATTTTAATTCGAAGTGCAACAGAGTGAATTAAAATGAGGAGGAG
>JBAXIU010000043.1:0-11890 GCA_037138215.1 Candidatus Peregrinibacteria bacterium
AACTCCTCCTCATTTTAATTCACTCTGTTGCACTTCGAATTAAAATCTAGGGAAAATGAAACAGCCCGAAAAAACTTATATAGAGCATTATTACAATACATTCATGGCGAATATAAATTAGAGATAAACGAATTATCAAGAGTTCTATGTGAGTACTTAAAAGTAAATTTTTACAAATGAACATCCTTTCTTTTTTTCCGGCGTAGGTGTTTTATACCTTGTCCTGATGTAAATCAAAACCCCATTATTTCTCCTTATCCCTCTCCCATGCGTGAAGATTTTGACCTCACCAACCCC
This sequence comes from Candidatus Peregrinibacteria bacterium, assembly GCA_037138215.1. Lineage (GTDB taxonomy): Bacteria > Patescibacteriota > Gracilibacteria > CAIRYL01 > CAIRYL01 > CAIRYL01. The sequence continues at coordinate 298 of JBAXIU010000043.1, forward strand.
CAAGAACTGCGAAACTTTTTAAAAAAACACCGGGTGTGGACCCAAAAAAGCTTGGGGCAGCATTTTTTAATAAACCGCGAAGCACTGGAAAAAATAGTCGCACTGGGAGAAATTGTGGAAGGGGAACGCATTGTGGAAATTGGTCCTGGACACGGGGTTTTAACCCGTGAACTGTTAAAAAGCGGGGCAACTGTAGACGCGGTAGAAATTGACGAAACCATTATTCCAGCGCTTAAAAATGCCACTTTTCCGTGGAAACCCCAATTAGAAATTTTTCATCAGCATGTGTTGGGCTTTGTTCCTCCTGCCGAAAAATACAAATGTATTGCCAATATTCCCTATCAACTCACTTCTCCTATTTTGCGGAAATTTTTGGTGGACTCAGGTCATAAGCCCACTAAAATGGTGCTTCTCATGCAAAAGGAAGTGGCAGAGCGCATTGCCTGTAAAGAGGGGAAAGATTCTCTCCTCTCCACGCTCGTAAAAACTTATGGAGATCCCCGAATTGCCTTTTTTGTTCCGGCGACGAGTTTTTTTCCGCCTCCCAAGGTTTTTTCTGCCGTTTTGGTGATTGATGTTTTTGCTACTCCCAAGTCGTCCATTCCACCCAAAATGTATTTTGAAATGCTTATAAACGGTTTTAAAGAGCCACGGAAAAAACTCAAAAATGTGCTTATGAAGCAATTTTTAAAAACAGAGGCGGAAATTTTAAAAATTTTTGATACGCTTGAAATCGGACATGATGTGCGGGCTCAAAACCTTACTATTCCTCAGTGGGACAGCCTTGCCCATATTTTTTACCAAGAAATGATGCCGTCATAAGCATTTTTTCCTCTCTTTTTGCGGATTATGATTGGTGTTTTTGATTCTGGATTTGGCGGACTGAGTACTGTGCGGGAGCTGATAAAACTTTTTCCTCAGCATGATATGCTGTATTTGGGAGATAGTGCCCGTGCGCCGTACGGAAATCGCAGTAAAGAAACAGTAACGAAATACACTCAGGAAGGAGTAGAATTTCTTTTTTCTCAAGGGGCAAAAATCGTTCTTATTGCCTGTAATACGGCCAGTACGGATGCACTCCGTTTTTTACAACAAAAGTACGGAGATGAAAAAAAAGTGTTGGGAGCCCTTATCCCTGCGGTAGAAGAAGCATTGGAAAAAACGCGGTATGGAAATATTGGAGTCGTGGGGACACGGGGAACGATACTCGCCGGAAATTTTGAGAAAGAAATTCATAACAGGGCGCCCCTTCTTTACCATCCTACCGAAAAAAAAGCGCTTCCCGTTCCACAAGTGTTTTCAGTGGCTTGTCCGCTTCTGGTTCCGCTTATTGAAGAAGGATGGATAAAAAAGCCAGAAACGCGAATGATTCTGAAAAAATATCTTTTAAAACTCAAATCCTGCCATATTGATACCCTTATTTTGGGGTGCACGCATTACCCCCTTTTGGAAAAAGAGTTTGTAAAAAAAATGGGAAAAAATTGTGTTATTGTTAATTCCGGTCGTTCTCAAGCGCAAAAGTTTGAAGAATACCTCAAAAATCATTCAGAAATTTCTGAAACCCTTTCTCAAAACGGTATTCGCCAATTTTTTACCACCGATTCTCCAGAGCGCTTTGCAGAATTGGGATCCCAATTTTTAGGGCAAAAAATGGGAAAGGTGGAAAAGGTGGAGTTTTGAGTTTGTCCCCTGGAGAGACAAAATTTTTTTATCTTTGCCAAATAGTTTTAGTAAAAGGGGAAAAGAGTATCATGTTGAAGGACTTTTTTTGTGTTTAAATGAAACTTATTGAACAAATTAAAATTAAACATTTTCGCTCATTTGGAGAAGAAATCAATATTATAGACACTGAAGATCTTAATGTTTTCTCAGGCGCAAATGATTCTGGAAAATCAAATATTTTACGAGCATTGAATTTATTTTTTTCCAAGGATATTCCTGCCAAGATCGATTTTTATAGAAACCTAAATTTTGATGAAGATTTTTCGAAACAGCGTACTGAGGAGCTTAAAAGTCAAAGAAAGGGAAAGACTTTTATTGAAATTGGAATAAAATTTAAACCAGGAAAAGAGCATATTAATTCGGGACTTCTTGGAGTTGAATTTTGGATTTTTAAGCAATTTTACAAAGATTATTCAGTTGTTTATCTTCAGAAAAAAGGGGAGAAGCGTATTGAACCAAAGAAAATGCAAAAAAGGTCTATGACGAATTTTTTAAAGAAAATTCATTTTCAATATGTACCTGCTATTAAAGATGAAATTTTTTCTAATTATCTTATTGGTGAATATCAAAAATCATTAGGTGCTCATATTTCTGCTTTATCGAATCTTGATAAAGCAAAAGAACCTAAAACACTAGAACAATGGATTAAAATTTTAGAAGTAAAAGATTTAACAGAGTTACTTGATAAAAAAATAAAAGCTGACTCATCTCAACTTTTTAAAGAATTTGTAGATAAGACTTCTGAAATACGGGAGGCAAATTTTGAAATCCCTGAATTTGCAATCGACTTCTCAAAAACATTAAGGATACAAACCGAAAACAATATAAGTTTGAAAAACAGAGGAGATGGTATACAGTCAAAATTTATTCCGCCACTATTAAATGAAATTTCAAAAAATGAAAAACTTGTTATTTGGGGTTTTGAAGAACCAGAAAATTCTCTCGAAGATAGAAATGCACGCGAATTGGCAACAGTTTTTATGAAGTATTCAAAAGATAAACAAATATTTATTACCACTCATTCTCGAGAATTTCTTGCTCTAAAATCATCTTCAAAGGAAATAAAAAATTCTATATATAGAGTTTTTAAGTCAATAAATTCCACTTCTCAAATTCAAAAATATATAGAGGGGAAAGGTTTTGATCGTGCCGAGGTGCAGAAAAGTTTCTGGGATAATAAAAAGGAGGAGGAGCGGGATGAAAAGGAAAAAACAATCCTCATAAATATTTATGAAGATTTGGGTATTATCGATGAATCACGAATTATAGATAATCTTAAGAAAACATTAGAAGAAAGGGAAGGGTTGATTGAAAAAAACGATAGACTTTCAGAAGAAGATAAACAAAAAATTAGGCATGAACTTAATACTGATATAGAGAATTGTTTAAATAAATTAGAAAGAGAGAAAGAAAAAATAAAGGAATACGAAAAACCTATTCTTTATGTTGAAGGTGAGTTAGAAGAAAAATTATTTACAAAAATATTTGAAAATAACGATGGGTATTTGATTAAGAGTGCAGGATCTTCAGATAATCTTGCGAAAAAAATAATAGGATTATCATTTGACTCTTCTAAAAAAATACTAGGAATTTTTGATAAAGATGGCGCAGGAAAGAGTGCAGTAGAGAAAATTCGTAAAAATAGATCTGCCAATTCTCTTGTGAAAAATATTTACATAAATCCTAATGCTTCTCTTAAGGTAATACTTGCAAAAGTATCGAAAATGGAGTTTTCCATAGATGATTTATTTCCAAATTTTGTATGGGAGTACCTCAGAGATAATGATTTTTTAGAAGATGATATAAAATTTAATACCACAACAATACCTCCTGATAAAAGTAGAGAGGATTTTTTATCTAGTTTGTTTAACAGTGAGGAATTTGCAATTTTAAAATGTACAAAAAAAGTAAAAGCCAATAGAAAAAGAGATTTTCAGAAATATTTATTAAAACTTCCTCACGAGAACTGGGGAATAGTTGTAGATTCCTTACAACCCATTGTTTCAGAAATTGAATCTTTTTTTGAAATTCCCTCATTAATATCAATTTCTGACAAAATACCAACCCCATAGACACAAATCGCAATTTGTCTCTCCTCAACACCATTTTTCCCCTCCCCATGCTTCTCTTTCTTGATATTGAAACCACTGGACTAGACTCTGCGAACGGCGAAATACTGGAAATTGCCGCGATTCGCTTTGATGGAGAACACACTCAGGAAGTTTTTGAAACACTTATTACTTTGCCAGAAGGGAAAGAAATTCCAGAATTTATTACGACTCTTACCGGTATTACTGCCAATATGTGTGCGCAAAACGGTGTACCTCTTGCTCAAGCACAGGAGGATTGGAGGAATTTTTTGCGTCCGGATGATGTGATTGTGGGGCATAATATTTCGTTTGATACGGGCTTTTTAAAAACGAAAGGATTTGCGGTGAATAATGCGGAAATCGATACTTTTGTGCTCTCATCCATCCTTCTCCGCAACGAAGAAAGCCATTCTTTGGAGGTTTTGACCGAAAAATACGATCTCCTCCATGAAAATGCCCATCGCGCCAAAAGCGATGTTTTGGCAAATATTGAGTTCTGGAAATTGTTAGTGACCCTTTGGGGAACGCTTGTAAAGACGCAAAATTTTGCCTCTCTCCAGACTAAAACGGATGCGATTCTTCAAAAAAGCGATATTCCCGAACGATTGTTTTTTACGCTTCCAACCAAAAAATTCCCAGATATGGAAGCCGTGCTCAGTCGTATTGTTCGGAAAAATACTCTTCTGCCAGAACCAGAAACAGCATTTACAAACGATTTGGAGGCGGTGTGGAAAAATGATGAACCGCTTATTTTTTGGGATACGGTGGATGCACCGCTGCGTATGAAAGAAGTTTTTTCTTCTGCACTGGCGCAAAATAAGCCCGTTTTTTGCCTCTACCCCGATGCAAATTCTTCGGAGTATATTGCTCATTTTCACGCTCTTTTTCCATATTTTCCATCTCTTTCAATCGTCCTGCCGGAAGGGCGCACTGTAGACCGAGAAAAACTCAAAACGCTTTGGGATCTTCCGTCTTTTTCTCGGGCAGAAACCATTGTTGCGCTCAAAACCCTTTTAGCAGATGTTGAGGATGATCTCGTTTCTCTCTCGTTTCGTGGAGAAGAATGGGCGGTAGTACGGTCTCTTACACAGGGAGAATCTCATTTGTTGTCCTCTGATACGGGAATAACTTTTGTACCTTTCTCTCAGGTGCACCGTATTCCCGCCGAAAGTATTCTCCTCGTTTTTAATGCAGGAAATATAGAAGATGACCTCTCTAACACTCTTCAAATCCAGAGGTTTTCAAAACGGTTCCAGGAAGATGCGCAAGAAATAGGAGGATCATTTTTTGCTGATTTTGAAGCCTGGAGTAGAGATTTTGGGGAATCTCTTCGGAAAAAACTGGGGAAAAATGAATACCCCATAAAAACCCAGTGGGATGAAAAATTTATTATGAGTGATACTGAAATACGAAAGGCTGTAAAACACTTTGAGGATCTCTCTCTAAAATTTCCAGAAGCATTCCTGAAGTCACCTTTTGCAGATATGATTCCGTTTTTTCTGGAAGGAGGAGATTCCAATATGCTCAAAATGATCCAGCTTTTCCCCGATAATGCCTGGGCCCTGATTATGATCCCTATTGATTTAACACCCTCTTTCTCACAGTTTATTGCTCCTGCTCAAAAAATTATTTTTTTGGGGAATGCGTATCCCAAAGATGAAAAGGGGAATATTATTTTTTCTTTTTTGCCAGAGAAAAAAGTACTTCATACTTTTCCAAAGCCATTAGAATATTTTATGGGGCAAACCGTAAAAATTCCATACGGGGTAAAGGATGATCAAAATCCGAAGGACTGGAAACCACTGTTAAAAAATCTTTTTACCTGCCATAAAAAAATATTGTTTTCCGTGAATTCTAAGAAAACGGCAAAAATTTTTGCGGAAAGTTTTGCGCCATGGGCTGCCGAACAGGGGATTTTTATCATTTCCTCAGAATCTGGAAGCCCTGGAAAAATTCGTTCATTTCTCAGGAAGTCGCTTGCAAACGATACTCCAACCCTTCTTATTGCACCGCCTCGAACCTTGGATGATGTGCATCCCGAAGAATTTGAATTTACGGCATTGCTCATTTTAAAATTTGCTTTTGATCCGCCCAAAGATCCACTTCTTTCTTTGCGCAGAAAATCAACTCCTAACGATTTCGATGATTTTGCAGTACCTCGCGCACGGTCACGATTTGAAGCGGAAATTTATCGATTGTATCGCCCTCATCATGCCGTAGAAATATTTTTTGGAGATCCCCGTTTGGCGGACAGAAATTCTTTTGGGGCGCGGTTTGCTAAGGTTTTTCCAGAAAATATTACGGTGGAGAAAGAATAACAAATTTTATATCTCTCATGTCTCTTTCCCATAAAAAAATACGGGTTTGTGTCCTTATGAATGCGTTTCATCCCGGAGCGAATATTTTGCTCAATACCATTAGTAATGATCCGAATATTGAAATTTGTGGCATTGTGATAAAAAACATTTGGGCAACCGCGAAAAAAAAAGAAAATCAGGGCCTCCTGAGTGCTTGGTTGGCTTGGGGAGAACGGAGTGGCCATTATTTTGTGTTGGCACTGGCGTCGATGGTTATTCTCTATTTTTTGAATATTTGGCTCATGGAAGTACTGCTTATTGGGATCCTTTTTAGCTCTCGTAAATATTTCAAAAGCACCTCTCGAATTGCATGGGAAAAAGGAATTCCGCTCCAAAAAACTTCCGATATTAACAGTGAAGAGACGATACAGGATATAAAAGCGCTGAATCCCGATATTTTGCTCTCCAATAATTTTCATCAGATCATTTCTCCCGAAGTGCTCAAAATTCCAAAAATAGGATCCATTAATGTTCACCCGGGGGTTTTACCCATGTATAAGGGCTTATTACCGCATTTTTGGGCCATTATTCGCGGAGAAAAAAAATTAGGTGTTACGCTTCATGAGATTGATGAAGGAGTGGATACGGGAAGTGTTATTTCTGAGAAACGATTTCTCCTGAAAAAAGGAGAATCTTTTTATATGGCATGGAAAAAAACAGCATTGGTAGGCGCAGAACTTCTCAAAACCTATTTTTATAAACTCCGTTTTAAAAAACCCATTTTTAAGAAGAAACCATCAAAAAATATTTCTCAATTTTTTTCTTTTCCGGGAGAAAAAGAGTACGAAAAGTTTCGGAAGAAGAAAAAATCACTCTTTGATTTTTCTGATTTTTAAGAATTTTTTAAAAGATTTCTGAGGAATAGGCGTATTTTCCTTTGAAAAAAACGCGTTTTCCTCGCATAATACCAGCGATTCTTCTTTTTTTATGGCGATTTCGACGAGTTTTACTCCTACTCCTTCGGCTACCACTGCAGAAGAACAAACCTTTGAAATGGGACTACGACCCTTAAGTTTTAGTGAATTTGTGGGACAAGAACAGATTAAAAAGAATTTAAAAGTGTTTATTGATGGTGCCAAAAAACGAAAAGAACCACTCCATCATGCGCTTTTATCCGGTCCTCCGGGGCTTGGAAAAACTACACTGGCCAGCATTATTGCCCGAGAAATGGGCGGAAATTTAAAAATTACCAGTGGTCCCGCCATAGAAAAATCAGGAGATATTGCAGCGCTCCTTACTTCACTAGAACCCAATGATGTGCTATTTATTGATGAAATTCACCGTCTTAAAAAACCGGTAGAGGAAATTCTCTACTCCGCTATGGAAGATTTTGCGCTGGATCTCATGGTGGGTAAAGGGGCGGGAGCAAAATCAATGCGTCTTTCTCTTCCTCCTTTTACGCTTTTGGGAGCCACGACCAAAATGGGATCGCTTTCTGCACCCTTGCGGGACCGTTTTGGTGGAATTTTTAAATTCCAATTCTATATTCCCGAAGAAATGGAGAAAATTATCCACCGCAGTGCGCGAATTTTAGAGATAGACATTGAAAAAAACGCGGTAGAAGGAATTGCCTCTGCGGCACGGTCTACTCCGCGAATTGCCAACAGAATTCTTCGTCATTTACGAGATTTTGCCCACGCGCAAAACTCTCCCTGTATTACTAATTCCATTGCCAAAGAGTCTTTAATAGCCTTAGGAATTGACGGCACGGGATTGGATGAAAATGATCGCCAATTTCTCCTTCTTATCGTAGAAAAATTTAATGGCGGACCGGTGGGTCTTTCTACTCTTTCTGCGGCACTTTCGGAAGACCGAGAAACCATTGAAGAAATTATTGAGCCGTATCTTCTCCAGTGTGGATTTTTAAATCGAACACCAAAGGGACGGGTTATTACGGGAAGAGGAATGGAGGCGTTGGGAGTAGAGGTGGAGGGGAAAGAACAGGAAAAAATGTTTTAAACTTTTATGGAAAATTTTACCCTTATTGCCACGGTTACGGTTATTCATTTTTTAGGGCTTATAAGTCCTGGACCGGATCTCATTATGGCGGTAAAAAATTCTGTTTCGTATTCCCGAAAAATAGGAGTTTTTACAGCGATAGGGTTTGGACTCGGGATCTCCGTGCATATTTTTTACTGTCTTGCAGGGCTGGCGCTTCTCATCTCTCAGTCTATTGTTATCTTTAATATCATTAAGCTTTTAGGAGCGGCATACCTCATGTATATAGGGTTTCAGGCGTTTTTTTCCAAATCTACTCTTGTAGATGTGCATGCAAAGCAGGTGAAGAATGCTATTACTCCTTTTCAAGCGGTAAAAATGGGATTTTTGACTAATCTCTTAAATCCAAAAGTAACGCTCTTTTTTCTGAGTCTGTTTACGCTTGTTCTTTCTCCCAATACGCCAACTCCAATACTCGTTATTACCAGTGTGATTATGATTCTGAATACGGTGCTCTGGTTTTCCTTTATGGCGGTGTTATTTACGCAGGAAAAAGTAAAATCCGCATTTAATAAATCGTACGGAATTTTTAATAAAATTTTAGGAGGCATGTTAATGGCTCTGGGAACGCGAGTGGCACTGAGTGAGTAAAGTATTTAATACAAACTTCCCATATCTATATTTGCCAAAGCCGATTCTACGGATGAAAACGCGTGCGGAATATGCTCTTCCACTTGCGCTAAAAATTGTTTCATTTCTGCCCGCGCGTGGGGCATTCGGGTATCACACCGGAACGCCGGACACATTTCATCCCCTACCACGGGGAATCCGTTTTCCGTCGCAATCGCTCGTAACTCTTTTTCTCGTACAAAACACAGAGGACGAATAACCGTAATCCCATCTTTTGCGGTGTATTTGGGTGGCAGACTGCGAATATGTCCGTTATACAACGAGTTCATAAAAAAACTTTCCACCGCATCGTCTAAGTGGTGCCCCAATGCCAGCTTATTGCAGTTTTGTTCCTGTGCCGTTTTAGAGAGCATCCCACGACGCATACGGGAGAAAAAACTACAAAAAGAGGAGTTTTCGTTAATTTTCGTTTTTGCGATTTCAAAAATTTCGGTTTCCACCACGCGCACTGGAATATTATGCGCTTCACAATGCGCTACCTGAGCAGCGTAATTTTCCCCCATTCCATAGGTAATAATGGCTGCCTCGAAATGGAAGTCAAAGGGCACAAACCGCTGAATATTTTTGAGAATATGGAGCAAGCTGGTAGAGTCTTTTCCACCACTGAGCCCCACCAAAATGCGGTCGCCTTCCTCAATAAGGTCATATTTTATACACGCTTCAGAAACTTTTTTGCGAATTTTTTCGGGGATAAGAATGGGGTCGGTCATGGGAAAAATAAGAAAAACAGTGTAGAGGATACCAAAAAATGGAGAGAAGAGAAAACAATTGTCCAAAATGTCAGGATCTTTTTCTTACTCTTTTATAGGTTATTAAAAACTGGAAGATACAACCTCTACCATTCCTGATGTTATTAAATCTGTTGCACTCAGTTGAGTAATAGTTTGATCTACTGGTATAACACCTCCTATTTGGAGACCTTTAAATATCGTTTCATTGCAGTTAAATGCATCAAGTGTATCTCCATTAATCTCTACTCTCAGTACTTTACTCTCAACTAACGATTGTGCTGAAGTCTCATCATAAGGACTATTAAGAAGTGAATTCATCCCATTTTTTACTTTTAATGTTGCGTTTACTGGTGGTCGTAAGAGAATTACTCCGCCTGTTCGTTTCAATCTTTCAATAAAATCAGGTAAATTCGTATATTGTTCAAACACCCCCGTATCCCCTTCTTGAGACCTTGTCCCAGCCTCAATAAGAGTTACTGTGAATCCTGGAGTAACATTATTTACATACGCCATATGAAAGAGTGGCATGTTTGGAAGCCCCATAGGAATAGCAACGGTACCATATAAAAACTCTTCTGGATTAATGAGATCAGAAAGAACACTTTTATGTTTTTGATAAGCAATACTTAAAAGTGATGCTAGATTATCTGGAAATTCTTGAGAAATATTAATTTTTGATCCAGGCGTTTCTCGCGACCACACCAATATGTCCCCCGGAAGAATATCATTATAAACTTCCTCAGGGGTCTTTTTTTTTGCTTCTATTACAGAAACTGCTTCAATCGGTGTTAATCTTTGAGGATATCCTTTAATTGAAAATGTTTTTGGAGGAATAGCCTTTAAAACGCTTAAAAAAGCATCTCTAATATCTGCCTCAATGCCTGTAATAATACAAATATTCAACAAAAACGCAGCAAAACCAATTTTAGATGCTGAAGATTTTGGTCTTTTTAAAATTGGAGAAATTTCTGTGCTTAATGTATTCATTATCTTTTATAAAAAAACAGGGTCCTATTTAAACATATAAAAAATATTTTGCAATATATTTTGTAAAATTATCCCATTCTACATATAAACTCAAAAATATTTTATAATTCCACTTCTAAACCAAAGAAGAAATATGTAACAAAAACACTCCCTTTGCGCTACAATGTTATTATGAAAACAATATTTCTTCATTATTGGCGTTTTGCGAAACAGTATCCTATCTCTGGGGGATGTACCGTTTTGGGAGCATCTGTAGCGGTTTTTTTTGAGATGAGTTATCCCTTTTTATATCGGGAAATTGCAGACCTTTTTGCAAAAAATCCAGACGCCGAAAAAATTTCGCAAATGTTTTGGACCGTAACCTTTTTGGCGCTTCTCTACTTTGTATGGTGGATTATTTGGAGAATAGTCGAATTTTCTATTAGTCGCTTTGAAACTGGAGTGATGCGGGATATTGAGAAAGCGTGTTTCGCAAAAATTCAAAGCCAATCTACTCGTTTTTTTGAGAATTCGTTTGCGGGATCCCTGGTAAAAAAAGCCGGACGATTTATAAAAAGTTTTGAAACCATTGCCGATTGGGTAATTTTTACACTTCTCAATAGGGGGCTGCAAATGATTTTTACCCTTGCTATTTTTGCATGGTACCAACCCCTTTTTGCTTTTCTTTTCCTCTTTTGGATTATTCTTTTTTTGGGCGGAAATATTTGGTTTGCCCTCTGGAAGCTTCAATTTGATGAAGCGGTTGCGAGTAGCGATTCTGCCTGTGGAGCAATTTACGCCGACTCTCTCAGCAATAATGCCACGGTGAGGAGTTTTGGGGTAGAAGAACGAGAAGAATCCAGATTGGGGATAAAGGTGGATGAACTCTATACCAAAAGGCGATTTGCTTGGTTTTTGCAGAGCATAAATTTTGCCGTACAAGCAGCTATGATGTTTGGGATAGAAATTATCCTTATCTTTCTCATGGCAAAAAAATGGGAACAGGGAAGTTTTTCAGTGGGAGAATTTATATTTTTCCAAATATATCCTAAGTTTCAATTCGAAGTGCAACAGGGGAAACAATAGAGAGCGAACATAA